>NZ_JAPCIQ010000005.1:0-130875 GCF_027707405.1 Aeromonas sp. QDB68
TGGGGCATGCAGTCGTGGCAAGCCCTCCGATGCCATATCGGCTCTTGAAGCTGGCTGAGGGTCATGGGTAATCAGGATCTCTTTTATATGGATATGCATTTTGCACGCATCCTGATGGCGGCTTTTTCACCGACCGGAGTGCAACCGGGATTCAAAGTTTTTTCATTAGTTGAATTTTTTCAGTCACCTTGCGCCGATTTCGGGTTCGCCTTAACTCAAAAAGTGATGCTTGTCACATTCGTTCCCGTCACCAAGGAGATAACCATGAAGATCCCGTCGCTGTTTCTGTTCGTCGCCCTGGTCCTGCCCATGACACCGGCCTTGGTGCATGCCCAGGGAGCCCCCGCCATGCCGCTGGTGGTCTGTCACGTTGACCAGGCACCCCAGATGCTGGTCCCCGCCTACCTATGCCAATGGCACGGTGGCAGCCAGCATCCCTGACCCTCTCGCCCAAGGGGAGGCGATCTCCTCTTGGGTCATCCCCGCTCTCCCTCCTTTATCTCCTGAATGGGATCCGGACCACGCCACCTGCATCATGCCCGTTGCTCTCCTCCACCCTCATCTGCGATCGACACTGATCGGCCTCCCCGGATTCTGAACCGCAGTTAAACGCCTTGTGAGATATTCGCCATCGACTGAGTAAGTAAAGTGCCAACAAAATTCTCGCCATAGTCGGAAGATGCGCGTGAAAAAACAGCATGAGAGATCATTAAAGCCATGATTTTAAAAAAGATAACTTCATTATCCTTTCGCGGGAAACCAGTTTGAATAAAACGTTTTTCAGCATGTCATTGTCGCCCTGCGCGAAATCCTTATAGTTACTCCTGCACGGACGCAATGAAGTCGGTCAGGAAGACTGGCTGCCAGGGTTGGGCAAATGGACTCACCACAGGATGTGGTAAAGGACACCTCCCAGGACGGAGAAAGTGCGACGGGAACGGATGACTCGTCAGGCCATGATGGCTAAAGGACACCCCAAAGGATTGGGAAGGGGAAACCTAAAGGAAGAGGTATAGTCAGGGATTGCAGGGAGCAACTTCGTTCAAGGATATGAGCGATAAGACTATCGGGGGCGACGCAAGTCGCCCCCATCTTTTTTGGGTATTTTTCACGTCTGCCCGCTGATGGGTCACCCCGGCCACGATGTTGCTGGCCAGGGTACCCGGGACTCGCCCAGCCGGCGCTATTCCAGCCGGAAGTGCCCCACTATCTCCCGCAGCCTGTCATAGGTGCGCTGCATGGCGTTCGAGCTGTCCACGGTGCGCTCGCCATTCCCCTTGAGCTGGGTGATCACCTCGGCGATGGCACTCATGTTGCGATTGATCTCCTCGGCGACGGCACTCTGCTCCTCCGCGGCCGTGGCAATATGGCTGATGAGATCGTTGATCTCCACCACTTCTCCCGCCATCAGATCCAGTGACGCATTCACCTTGCTGGTGTTTTCCGCCGCATCCTGGCAACTCTGCCGGGTGTTGCCCATGGCGGCCACCACGGTCTGGGTGCCCCGTTGCAGCCTGGTCAGCATGGTCTGGATCTCGGCAGTGCTCTTCTGGGTGCGCCCCGCCAGAGAGCGCACTTCGTCCGCCACCACCGCAAACCCCCGCCCCTGCTCCCCGGCCCGGGCCGCCTCGATGGCGGCGTTGAGGGCCAGCAGGTTGGTCTGCTCTGCGATGCCACCGATGACCCCGAGAATCGAGCCTATCTGCTGCACATCCTGCTGCATGGCTTCGATGGAGTGTGCCGTGGTCTCCACCTCCGTCACCAGCGCAGTGACGCTGGCCATGGCCTGATCCACCACCTGACGCGACTGGTTGGCCAGTTGCTGGCTCTGGCCAGTCAGCTGGGCAGTATTGGCCGCGCTCTCCGATACCGAGACGGCAGTACGGCTCATCTCGTTGATGGCGGTGACCACCTGTTCGGTCTCCCGCACATGCTCGGCCAGCAGGCCCTGGGCTGACCCCGTCTGCCTCGCCAATGCCGATATCCCTTCATTGAGCTGGCCGCTCGCTTGTCTCACCTCCCCCATCATGCCCTGCAACTGCTCGATGAAACGGTTGATGCCCGCCGAGATCTGGCCGAGATCATCCTTGCTGGTCACCGTGAGCCGACGGGTCAGATCCCCATTGCCCTGGGAGAGCTCCTGCACCAGGTCGCGCAGGGAGAGGATGGGTCTATAGGCCAGGTTGAGGGCCACCATGGAGAGGGCCAGTACCAGCGCCGCCACCCCGAGCAGGGCCAGGGTGATCTTGCCGTTGAGCGCCTGGGTCATGGCCCGGATATAGTCGAGATCCACATAACCGGTCAGGGTCCACTCGCTGCCGCGAATATCCAGCTTGTTGGGGCGGCTCTCGCTCTCTCCCTGGGGCTTGCTGCTGTAGAGCACCTGTCCCTGACTGTCGGTGAGGGAGAAGTAACGCCCTTCTCCGCTTACCTTGGTCAGCAGCGTCTTGAATTCGCTCATGTCGAGGTAGTAGAGGTAGGCGGAGTCTGCACCGCGCGGCACCAGGATGGAGATGACGGGTTTGCCGTCCAGCTGCTCCAGCGGGCTGACGGTGATCTGGTTGTTGGCGGCGGGGATCAGCTTGCGCAGGGCGTCAACCCTGGCCTTGTCGTCGATGACCCCGTTCGCGTCGAATGCCATGTCGCCAATGAGCTTGACGATGTTGTGAAAGCCGGTCTCCTGCAGCGCCTTCTTGACGCTGGTCACCCCGAGGTTGAGGTTGGCGGCCAGCAGCACCTTCTGGTTGATGTCACCCGCCAGCTTCTCCCTGACCAGGGTGATCTGCTCGTTGATGTTCTGGGTGGCCTGGGTGCGGATGTAGCCGCTGATGAAGTGGTTGACGCTGAACCAGGCGGTACCGATGGTGACCAGAATGGCGAGCAGCAACAGCACGTTGATTTTGACTTTGAATGCCATGGTATGGGTCCCTCCAAAGAGAAAGGGCCGGGATGACCCGGCCCTCCCTGCCAATGCTTACTTCTTCTTGGCGTACTTCATGGAGTCCAGGGCTACCGCCAGGATGATGATGCCGCCCTTGATGATGAACTGCCAGTAAGGGCTGACACCGATGTAGGTCAAACCATAGTTGATCAGCGTGAAGATAAGTACGCCGGTGATCACACCCGCGACAGTTCCCACACCGCCGGCAAACGAAACGCCCCCCACCACGCAGGCCGCGATGGCATCCAGCTCGTACATGAAGCCGAGGTTGTTGGTGGCACTGCCGATCCGCCCCGCTTCCAGCATGCCGCCGAAGGCGTAGAAGACACCGGCCAGGGCATAGATGACCACCAGGTTGACGGCGACGTTGACACCGGACACCTTGGCCGCTTCCGGGTTGCCACCGATGGCGAAGATGTTCTTGCCAAAGCGGGTCTTGTTCCACAGCACCCAGACGAAGACGCTGGCGATGGCCGCATAGAAGGTCAGGTACGAGAGCTTGAACCCGCCAATCCGGATGAAGCCCTGCGCAAAGTTGGAGAAGCGAGGATCAAACCCGGCCACCGGAGAAGCACCCACGGAGTCGAAATAGAGGGAGTTGATACCGTAGACGATGATCATGGTGCCCAGGGTGGTGATGAAGGGCGTCACGTTCAGGTAGGCGACGATCAGGCCGTTGACCAGACCAATCAGGGCCCCCACCACGCACACCAGGAGGATCACCGCCGGAATGGGCACCTCCCCCAGGGTGGGGAAGACCTTGTTCACGTTGGTCAGGGCCTGCAGCATGGTGGCCGCGATCAGCGCCGCCAGACCGACCTGACGACCGGCCGACAGGTCAGTACCCTGGGTGATGATGATGCCCGCCACCCCGAGGGCAATGATGACCCGTACCGAGGACTGGGTCAGGATGTTGCTGAGGTTGGTGAGGCTGAGGAAGGATGGCTCCTTGATCACGATGATCATGAGCAACACCAGCAACACCACATAGATGCCGTTCTCTTTGAGCGCCTGCATCAGATTGAAATTTTTAGCCGACTCCATAATGTCTTCCTGTCTTTATAGGTACAGAGATGCCAGGCGCAGGATCTCGCTCTGGTCAGTTTCTTTGGTGTTGACGATCCCCGCGACCCGGCCATTGCTCATGACCATGATGCGGTCCGTGATGCCGAGCAGTTCCGGCATTTCGGAGGAGATGATGACGATGCCCTTGTCCTTCTTCGCCAGCTCCAGGATGAGCTGGTAGATCTCGAACTTGGCGCCGACGTCGATACCCCGGGTCGGTTCATCCAGCATCAGGATCTCGGGCTGGGTCAGCAGCCAGCGACCGATGATCACCTTCTGCTGGTTGCCACCGGAGAGGGAGCCGATCTGGGTCTGCTGGGTCGGTGTCTTGACCCGCATGGAGTCGATGACCCACTGGGTATCGCTCTTCATCTTGTTGTCGCTGAGCAGCCCCATGGATCCCTTGTAGTTGTCCATGTTGGCGATCAGGGAGTTGAAGGCGATGTCGAGGCGTGAATAGATCCCGGTGGAGCGGCGCTCCTCGGTCACCAGGGCGAAGCCGTTCTGGATCGCCTCGTGGGCGTTGTGGTTCGCCACCTCTTTGCCGTGCAGCTTGATGGTCCCTTCGCTGCGATCGCGGATGCCGAACAGGGTCTCCACGATGTCGGTGCGCTTGGCCCCCACCAGACCGGCGATGCCGAGGATCTCCCCCTTGTGCAGGTTGAAGGTCACGTCCTTGATGGAAGGCTGGTTCTTGGCCGTCAGGTGCTCGACCTCGAGGATCACCTCTTTGGGCTGGTTGGTTTTTTCCGGGAAGCGCTGGGTGAGCTCGCGGCCGACCATCATGCCGATGATCTGATCCATGGTCATGCCCTTGAGGGGCTGGGTCGCCACCCACTGGCCATCCCGCAATATGGTGATCTCGTCACAGAGCTGGAAGATCTCTTCCATCTTGTGGGAGATGTAGACGATGCCGCACCCCTTCTCCTTGAGCTTGTTGATGATCTTGAAGAGATGGTTGACCTCTTTCTCGGTCAGGGAGGAGGTGGGTTCGTCCATGATGACGATCTTGGCGTCATAGGAGAATGCCTTGGCAATCTCGATCATCTGCATCTGGGAAACCGACAGGGTGCCGACCTTGACCCTGGGGTCGATGTCGATGTCCAGCTCCTCGAAGATATGCTTGGTGTCCTGATACATCTTGCCGTGGTCGACAAACAGTCCCTTGGTGGGATAGCGGCCGAGCCACATGTTGTCCATCACGGTGCGTTGCAGTACCAGGTTCAGCTCCTGGTGCACCATGGAAACGCCATTCTCCAGCGCCTCTTTGGACGAGGTGAAGTTGATCTCCTGTCCCTTGAAGAAGATCTTGCCCTGATCCTTCTCGTAGATGCCGAACAGGCACTTGAGCAGCGTGGACTTCCCTGCGCCATTCTCGCCCATCAACGCATGCACAGAATGAGGACGGACCCGTAAATTGACATTATCGAGTGCCTTGACGCCAGGAAAGCTCTTACTGACGTCAATCATCTCCAACAGCCATTCTGATTGTTGCCGTGTTGTCATATCAGCCATCACATCTGGTTGAAAAGAGGGCAAGGGGATCTCCCTTGCCCTGAGGGGAGGAATTACTCGAATTGGGACAGGTTGTCTTTGTCTACGCCCACGTAGGCAACGCGGACGACCTTGTTGTCGATCTTCCAGTTGGTGCCTTCACCGGCCGGCTTGCCTTCGGCCAGGTTCTTGGTCAGCTCGAAGGTGGCCTTGGCCTGGTTGGCCGCATCGTTCAGCACGGTACCGGCCATGGCACCGCTCTTGACCATGGCCAGGGCTTCCGGCAGGGCGTCAACACCGAACACCGGGATGGCGGTCTTGCCCTGGGCCTTCAGAGATTCCACGGCGCCCATCGCCATGCCATCGTTGTTGGCGATGACCACTTCGATCTTGTTGGCGTTCGGACCGGAGATCCAGGCATCCATCTTGTCCTTGGCCATGGCGGTATCCCACATACCGGTATCCATGTGCAGTTGCTCGGTCTTGATGCCGCCATCGTTCAAGGTCTTGACGACGTAGGTGGTGCGGGCTTCCGCATCCGGGTGACCAGGCTCACCCTTGAGCAGCACGAACTGGATGACGCCATCCTTGTTCAGATCCCACTCGGGGTGCGCTTTCCAGTGCTTGGCGATCAGCTGGCCCTGAATGATTCCGGACTCCTTGGAGTCCGTGCCAACGTAGTAGGCCTTGTCATAGCTGGCCAGGTCGGCCGCGCTCGGTTCCTTGTTGTAGAAGACCACGGGGATCTCGTCCGCACGGGCTTTCTCAATCACGACAGGGGCCGCCGCCGGGTCAACCAGGTTGATGGCCAGGGCCTTCACGCCCTTGGCCAGCAGCACGTCGATCTGGTCGTTCTGCTTGGACTGGTCGTTCTGGGAGTCGTTCATCAGCAGTTCCACACCCGGGGTGGCCGCCGCTTCTTTCTCGATGGCCTTGCGCACCACGGCCATGAAGTTGTCGTCGTACTTGTAGACGGTGACCCCGATACGGGTATCGGCCTGGGCTTGGGCTCCCGTCATCAGTCCCATCAGCAAGGTGGCAACTGTCGTGAGTTTTTTCATTGTTATGCTCCGATCTCTATCTGTTTTTTGTAGGGAATGCTGTACACCGTTTGAGCTGGCGCCAGCCTAATGTAATCAGTTTGTTGTGAGGCGGTCTGTGATCCTGGCAACAAAATGAAAACGTTTACACTCTGTTACATAGCCGTAATATTGTTAAAAATTAAATAGTTACGTGAGAAACCGCCTTTGGATCTCGCCATCTCCCGACGGCGGGTCCGGCTAGCTCAGACGGCAGTGCCAGTGATAACGCCCCGGCAACAGCCAGAACTCGGGCCGCACGCTCTGGCTCCAGGAGTCGTCGCCTCCCACCCCCATGTGGAAGCCATCGAGGCACAGGTGCGTGCCCCCCAGGGCCACTAGATCGGTCTGGTGACGGGCTTCGGCCAGCTGCTGCTGACTGTAGCGGCTGACGCTGAAGTGGAAGCGCCCCTCCACCGCCAGATCCCCCAGTTGCAGTGCGCGGGTATCGCAGCGCAGTCCGTTGTCGGTCGGGAAGACATAAGGGGTGTGCAACGCCTCGATGGGCAATTGCCAGCGACCGAGATCGGCGGCGAGCCGGCGATCCGGGTAATTCTCGTGGGGGCCAAGCCCCAGCCAGCTCACCGGGGCACCTTCGGCCGGTTCATCGGCCAGCCAGAGCCGGGCACCGATGCGCGGCAGGGAGGGCATGTCGGCGGCCACCTCCACCTCGATGGCGAGGTGCATGGCGCCCTCCCCGTCCATCCTGTGATGCCAGCGGGTCAGGATCTTCGGCTCGTCACCCACGAAGTAGCCGTGGTGCGCCGTGATGAGACCCAGCTCCGGACTCGCCTCCAGGCCGAGACAGCGGTGCTGCAGATCATTGAGTCCGGCCTCCTGCCAGCGGGCAATCCAGGCGTTGGGATCGGCGTGATCCGCCTCGCTGGTGCCGATATCGTTGTCGAGCGGCGCCCGATAGAAGTGATCGGCGATGGCGTCGCGCAGCCGCTCGCGGCCCTGCTTCTGCCAGCTGACGATGCGACCACTGGCCTTGTCGAGCTGCCACAGGGAATCTGCGGCACCAAGCACCCAGTGATCGCGCTGCTCGGTCAGGCTGACCGCCGGGCAGGCCGACGGCAGCGCCAGGGGCGCGGGCAACAGGCATTGCTGGCGAGCCACCTCGTGACCCGCTCCGGCCCAGGCCGTGGCGGTGGGCTGCACGATGGCGAGATCCAGCCAGGCGAGCGCCCCCGGCGCAAAGGCCGGCAGTTGCTCCAGCAGGGTCAGCGTCACGCTCCCCCGGGGGGCCAGCTCGAGCGGGCATTCACCCTGGCTCACCACCACGCCGTCTTCACACAGACGCCACTGCAGGCGTTCGTTGTCCGTCTCGCGGAACAGGTATTCGCTGCGGATCTCCACCGTCAGCGGCTGGCGACCCTGCAGGGTCAGAACAAAGGGCTGCTGGGCACGCCGGGCTTCAAACAGGGAGGGATGGGGGGTGCGATCGGGGAACAGCAGGCCGTTGCAGCAGAACTGGCGATCGTTGGGAGTGTCGCCGAAATCGCCACCATAGGCCCAGAAATGGCGGCCATCGTCGGTCTGCTTGTCCAGCCCCTGATCGACCCAATCCCAGACAAACCCACCCTGCAGCCGCGGATGATCGCGAAATGCCTGCCAGTAATGGGCATAGCCCCCCAGGCTGTTGCCCATGGCGTGGGCGTATTCGCACAGGATCAGCGGCCGGGTCTCTTCCGGCAGGCCGATCCACTTGGCCAGCGCCCACTTGGGCACCGCCGGGAAGGGTTGATCCTGGTGGGTACGGGCATACATGGGGCAGATGATGTCGGTGGCCGGGGTGTCGGCCCCGCCCCCTTCGTACTGCACCGGGCGGCTGGGATCCGCCCCCTTCACCCAGCGATACATGGCGTCGTGGGCCGGACCATAACCGGATTCGTTCCCCAGGGACCAGATGATGATGCAGGGGTGGTTGAAGTCCCTGGCCACCATGCGGGTGACCCGCTCCAGGAAGGCGTTGCTCCAGGCGGGATCCCGCGCCAGCCGCCCCATGGGGGTCATGCCGTGGGTCTCCAGGTTCGCCTCGTCCACCACATAGAGGCCGAGCCGGTCGCACAGGCGATAGAGCTCGGGGTGATTGGGATAGTGGGAGCAGCGCACCGCGTTGAAGTTGTGCCGCTTCATCAGCAGCAGATCCTGCTCCATGTCGGCCGGGGTCACCACGTGACCCGTGGCGGGATGGTGTTCATGGCGATTGGCACCACGAATGAGCAGGGGTTGGCCGTTGACCCGCAGCAGGCCGCCACGGATCTCCACCGCCCGAAAGCCCACGTCATGGGCCTCGCTCTCGAGAATGCTTCCCTGCTCGTCCAGCAGGGTCAGGGTCAGGCGATAGAGGTGAGGGGTCTCGGCGCTCCACTTGTGTGGCGCCGTTACCGTCAGCCACAACTCGGCGCGATCGTCATACACCCCTTTCTCGTCGATGGCCTGGGTGCCGATCCGCTGGCGCAGGGTCGCGACCCGCTCGTCGCCATCATAGAGGTTGGCCTCCACCAACAGACCGGCTCCGTTGGCCGCCTGCAATTCAACCTTGAGGCGGGCATCCCGGTAGCAGGCGTCGAGCTCGGGCGTCACCCGGATATCCATCAGATGACGGGCCGGTTTGTGCAGCAGGCTGACGGAGCGGAAGATGCCGCTCATGCGCCACATGTCCTGATCTTCCAGATAGGAGCCGTCAGACCAGCGCAGCACCAGGACGGCGAGGCGGTTGGCCCCGGCCTGAAGGAAGGGGGTCAGATCGAATTCCGCCGGCAGCCGGCTGTCCTGGGAGTAGCCGACCCAGCGGCCGTTGCAGAAGAGGTGAAACGCGCTGTCCACCCCGTCGAAGATGATCCGGGTCTGCCCCTCGGCCAGCCAGTCCGCAGCAACGGTGAACTCGCGGGAGTAGCAACCGGTGGGGTTCTCGGCAGGCACCCGGGGCGGGTCGCAGGGAAAGGGGTACTTGATGTTGGTGTAGATGGGCACATCCGTGACGGGCCGCGCCCCCGGGTAGGCCGCAGCCAGTTGCCAGTTGCCCGGCACCTTGATGGGGCAGGCATCCGGCAGATCCTCCACCAGCCACTGCTCCGGCACCCGCTCCGGGGCCTCGAACCAGGAGAACTGCCACTCGCCGTCCAGCAGCAGGCGGGAAGGTGACAACCCCCCTATCCTGGCTTCCCCTTCACTGCGCCAACTGGACAAGGGGGTATGGGCTGGCAACCGGTTCACGGCGGTGATCCCCTGGGTCTGCCAATCCTGACGGGCCACTATCTCCCTGAGCATGCTTCACTTCTCCCTGCATTCACGCTGAAAACCACTGCAGTGTATGAGAGTTTTGCCCGGTGATCGGCGATCCCGCTCACACAGATGTAAACGATTACACTCGTTTTGTTAAGTAAAACGGAGTAAAAATCGGATAAATCCGGGTAAATGACCCCAAGGGGGGAAAAGCGGACCTTCGGAAGGGCAAAAGATGCCCGGGAGTGTGAAACCGGGAGGCAATGGCCGAACCAGCGGAGCAAGCCATGGCAAAGACCCGACATCGTGCCCCCTCGCCTCAACCCGGTTCCGGGCACACAGCCCGGTCTCTCGAAGGAGTGTGCAGGGACCACGAGAGCCCCTGCCCGGCGCAGAGAAAAGCCATGGCGAGCGTCTGGCAGGATCTGGCCGGAAGTGAGGCTCGGCAGGCCGGGGGAGAGGGGCTCGTGACAGACGAGCGGGAAGAACTGGCGAGTTCGGCAGGCAGGGAGCGTGAGGGGATGGTTCTCACTCCTCAGACAGTCCTTTATGGTCTGCGCTAGCCATGCTTTCAGCTATCCATGGTCTGAGCTATCTATCGTCTGAGCTATGGGGGCGCTTTATATGCTGCAGTACGGGTTCGCCAGGTGCAGCGCTTGCGCCGACGGGGCGCAAGCGCTGCGATCAGGACCTGACGGGAGCGACCGAATGGCGGTTGATCAGGGTGGGGGTATAGATGCGGCTCTGCACCGATTCGCTCTCCCCTGCGGCGAGTTGCAGCGCCAGCTTGGCCGCCTGGGCCGCCATCAGCTCGATGGGATAGCGCATGGTGGAGAGCTTGGGTCTCAGGTATCTGGCGTAGATGATGTCATCGAAGCCTACCACCGACACCTCTTCCGGCACCTTGAGGCCGTTGTCCGCCAGCACAGAGATGGCCCCTGCCGCCATGGCGTCGTTGTAGGCCACTACCGCCGTGATGGGCAACCCCTTGGCCAGCAGGTTGAGCATGGCGCGCTCGCCCCCCTCTTCATTGGGCATGCCGCTCTCCACCAGCTCGGGATCGGCGAAGACCTCCGCCTCCGCCAGGGCATCCTGATAGCCCTGGTGGCGCAACAGCGCATCCTCGATGGCGTGATCCGAGCTCAGGAAGGCGATATGGCGGTGGCCGAGATCCAGCAGATGACGGGTGGCGGTCGCCGCACCCTGGCGGTTGTTGAGGGCGATGCAGCGCCCCCTCAGACTCGGAATGTCGCGGTTGATCAGCACCATGCCGGGGGCGCGCAGGGCGTAGTCGACCAGCTCCTCGTCGCCGAGCGCCTTACTGTGCACCACCAGTGCCTCGCAGCGTTTGCCGATGAGCAGCTCGATGGCCTCCCGCTCCTGCTGGGCGCGGTGAAAACCATTACCCATCAACAGGTGCAAGCCCTGCTCCACCGCCACCGCCGCGACCCCTTTGACCAGGGCGCCGAAGAAGGGATCCGCCACGTCGCCCACCACCACTCCCATGGTGTCACAGGTCTGGCTGACCAGGGCCCGCGCGTTGGCGTTGGGGGTATAGCCCAGCTCGGCCATGGCCTTCAGCACCACCTCGCGGGAGGCGGCACTGGCCTTGGGTGAGTTGTTCATCACCCGTGAAACCGTTGCCACTGATACATTGGCCAAACGGGCGACATCCTTGATGGTGCTCATGCTGTTTTCACTTATTTCACGCTGCAACTGGCCGCATTATACCGTTCAATGTCACTGATAACAGGGGGAAAAATCAGAACTTGCCACATTGGTCGATGAAAACAAGTGTAATCGTTTACATATATTTGTTAAGCAGCTCACAGTTTGCCCGTCAGCCCCTCGGCTAGACTCCTGCTCAGGCTTTCCTGATGCGAGGAGTTGAGGGTGGAACAACGGATGAAAGTACTGGTCACCGGCGGTTGCGGCTACATCGGCAGCCACACCTGTCTGGCCTTGCAGGCCGCAGGCATGGAGCCCGTGGTGGTAGACAACCTCTGCAACAGCAAGGCGGGCGTCCTGACCCGTGTCGCCGCCATCAGCGGGCGCGAGCCCCTCTTCTACGAGGGGGACATCCGTGACCCGGCCCTGCTGGATCACATCTTCAGCGAGCAGCACATCGACGCCGTGATCCACTTCGCCGCCCTCAAGGCGGTCGGCGAGTCGACCCGCATCCCGCTGGACTACTACGAGAACAACCTGAGCGGCACCCTGGTATTGCTACAGGCGATGAAACGGGCCGGGGTACGCAATCTGGTGTTCAGCTCGTCGGCCACCGTCTACGGCGATCCCGCCAGCACCCCGATCCGGGAGGATTTCCCCCGCAGCGCCACCAACCCCTATGGCCGATCCAAGCTGATCATCGAGGAGATCCTCGAGGATCTGCAGCGGGCCGAGCCCCACTGGAGCATGACCCTGCTGCGCTATTTCAACCCCGTCGGCGCCCACGAGTCCGGCACCCTGGGGGAGGATCCCCAGGGCATCCCCAACAATCTGATGCCGTTTTTGACCCAGGTCGCCATCGGCCGGCGCGACTGCCTCTCGGTCTTTGGTAACGATTACCCAACCATCGACGGCACCGGGGTGCGCGACTACATCCACGTGATGGATCTCGCCGAAGGGCACGTCAAGGCTCTGGAACACTGCGCCGGACGGGGCGGTGTCCACGCCTACAACCTGGGCACGGGCCAGGGCCAGAGCGTGTTGCAGATGGTCGCGGCGTTCGAGGCCGCCTGCGGTCGGCCCCTTCCCTACCGGATCGAGCCACGGCGCCCCGGCGACATCGCCGAGTGCTGGGCCGATCCCGCCAAGGCCGCTCGGGAACTGGACTGGCACGCCAGCCGGGATCTCGCCGCCATGTGCGCCGACAGCTGGCGCTGGCAGTCCGCCAACCCCAATGGTTACGAGGCGTAGGCCCTGGCCTGCGCCTTCGGATGTATTCAACTCACACACTGGAGTGATGATGTTCAACCCCGTTGATCACCCCCACCGCCGCTTCAACCCGCTCACCGGCCAGTACGTGCTGGTCTCCCCTCACAGGGCCAAGCGCCCCTGGCAAGGCCAGGTCGAGAAGGTGAGCCTGGCGCCGAGCCAGGCCCATGATCCCGACTGCTTCCTCTGTGCGGGCAACACCCGGGTGACCGGCGATATCAACCCCGACTATCAGGGCACCTTCGTCTTTACCAACGACTTCGCCGCCCTGATGCAGGACACCCCGGCCGCTGACGCGGCGCCGGATCCCCTGCTGAAGCTGGAAGCCGCCCGGGGCACCAGCCGGGTCATCTGCTTCTCGCCGGATCACGGCAAGACCCTGCCCGAGCTGCCCCTGCCCGCCATCGAAGGGGTGATCACCACCTGGATGGACCAGGTGGCCGAGCTCTCTGACCAGTGGGAATGGGTGCAAGTCTTTGAAAACAAGGGCGCCGTCATGGGCTGCTCCAACCCTCACCCTCACGGCCAGCTCTGGGGCAGCGACTTCCTGCCCAACGAGATTGCCAGGGAAGAGGCGCACCAGCGCGCCTGGCTGGCCGAACACGGCCGCCCCCTGCTGCTGGACTATGTGGAACGGGAGCTGGCGGATCGCTCCCGCATCGTGGTGGAGACCGCCCACTGGCTAGCGGTGGTGCCCTTCTGGGCGGCCTGGCCGTTCGAGACCCTGCTGCTGCCCAAGGCCCATGTCCCCTCCATGCTGGATCTCACCCGGGAACAGCAACAGGACCTGGCCATCGCGCTCAAGGAGCTCACCAGCCGCTACGACAACCTGTTCCAGTGCAGCTTCCCCTACTCCATGGGCTGGCACTTCGCCCCACCCCGTTCCGACTGCCCCGAGGCGTGGCAACTGCACGCCCACTTCTATCCGCCCCTGCTGCGCTCCGCCACGGTGCGCAAATTCATGGTGGGCTTCGAGATGCTGGCCGAAACCCAGCGCGATCTCACCCCGGAACAGGCGGCCGAACGGCTGCGCGCCCTCAGTCCCATCCACTACAACGACCAGAACCAGTCCAACGAGGAGGCCCTATGACCCCGAGCCAGCGCGTCAGCGCCGTGTTTGCCGAGCAGTTTGAGCAACAACCCGACCTGCTGGTTCGGGCTCCAGGCCGCGTCAACCTCATCGGCGAGCACACCGACTACAACGACGGCTTCGTGCTGCCCTGCGCCATCGACTACGAGACCTGCGTCGCCATCGGCCTGCGCGGCGACAACCTGGTCGAAGTGATCGCCGCCGACTACGACAACCAGCGCGACCGGTTCAGTCTCGATCAACCCATCGAGCACCACCCCAGCCAGCGCTGGAGCGACTACATCCGCGGCGTGGTGAAACACCTGCAGGCACGGGGCCACGCCCTGCGCGGCCTCAATCTGGTGGTCTCCGGCAACGTGCCCCAGGGGACGGGTCTCTCCTCCTCCGCTTCCCTGGAGGTGGCCATCGGCCAGGCCTTCAAGGAGGCCCAGGGGCTGGCCATCAGCCAGGCGGAAATCGCCCTCAACGGCCAGCAGGCGGAGAACCAGTTCGTCGGCTGCAACTGCGGCATCATGGATCAGATGATCTCCGCGAGCGGCAAGCAGGATCACGCCCTGCTGCTCGATTGCCGTTCCCTGGAGACCCGGCTCATCCCCATGCCCACCGATCTGGCGGTACTCATCGTCAACTCCAACGTGCGCCGCGGCCTGGTGGACAGCGAATACAACACCCGTCGCCAGCAGTGCGAAACTGCCGCCCGTCACTACGGGGTCAAAGCCCTGCGCGACCTGGATCTGGCCACGCTGGAAGCGGGCAAGGCCGGTCTGGACGAGGCCTGCTATCGCCGTGCCCGCCACGTGGTCGGCGAGAACGCCCGCACTCTGGCGGCGGCCGATGCGCTGGCACAGGGCGATCTGGTGCGCCTCGGCGAGCTGATGGGCCAGTCCCACGCCGCCATGCGCGATGACTTCGAGATCACCGTGCCCCCCATCGACGGCCTGGTGGAGATCATCAAGGCCCGGATCGGCAGCGAAGGCGGTGTGCGCATGACCGGCGGCGGTTTTGGTGGCTGCGTGGTCGCTCTGCTGCGCCCCGAGAAGGTGGCCGAGGTGATCGCCGTGGTGGAGGCGGAATACCCGGCCCGCTTCGGCCTCAAGGCGGACTGCTACGTCTGCCGTGCCAGCGCAGGGGCCGGCAGACTGTAACGCACGCCTGACAACGGGTGACGCCCCTGCCCGGCACTCGCGACGCCGGCAGGGGGCGACGGGATCACGACGGGGAACCGCAAACCATGATGAAATTCGAGCTGGAAAACGAGGAGGGACTGCGGCTGCGCGGTCTCGCATACGGGGCCACCCTCACCTCCCTCACCCTGCCGGTGGCGGGAGAGCGGCGGGAGGTGTTGCTGGGCTGCACCGACGAGGCCTACCTCACCCAGCAGGTATGGCTGGGGGCCGTGGCGGGGCGCTTTGCCAACCGCATCGGCGGCGCCCGCCTTGAGCGGGAAGGCCAGTGCTGGACGCTGGACGCCAACCAGGGGGCCAACTGCCTGCACGGCGGGCGCGACGGGTTCCATCGCCGCACCTGGCAGATCAAGGAGCAGGAGGCGGACAGGGTCAAGCTGGCGCTCCTCTCCCGGGCGGGGGATCAGGGCTTTCCCGGCAATCTGAGGGTGAGCCTGGAGTATCGGCTGGAGCAGTGCGATCTGGTGGTCGATTTCTGCGCCAGCACGGACGCTCCCAGCCCGGTCAGCCTCACCAGCCACGCCTACTTCAACCTGGATGGCGGTGGCGACATCCGCCACCACACCATCAGCCTAGACGCCGACCGCTACCTGCCCACGGATGACCAGAGCCTGCCGCTGGCCATCGCCCCGGTGGAAGGCCCCTTCGATCTGCGCGCCCCCCGCCCCATCGGCCAGGCGTGGCTGGACCACCCCCAGCAGCAGTTGGCCAAGGGGTACGATCACGCATTTCTGCTCAACAATAGCGATTTTGAGCCTGTTGATGAGCCGTTTGGTGGGTCCAATCAGCCATGGGCCGCCCGGGTGATCTCGGGGGATGGCAAGCTGACCATGGCGGTCTACACCAATCAGCCCTCCCTGCAGTTCTACAGCGGCAACTGGCTGACCGGCACACCGGATCGTCAGGGCCGACCCTACCGGGATTACGACGGCTTCTGCCTGGAGGCCCAGCAATTGCCCGACAGCCCGAACCGGCCCGCCCTCGGCGATCCCTGGTTGCTGCCGGGGCAGCGTTATCGCCACCAGACCCGTTATCGCTTTATTCCTGCCCCCTGACAGCCCCGCTCGGGCAGACGAAGGGGCACGGGCGCGCCGCCACGTCATGGCGGCCCCGGCCCCGATGGCACCGCCGAATCAGCCGGAGTGAGGCCCGCCGCAGGGCCCGTCGCTCCTCATTGCACACCAGCCCAAGGAACCGCACCGTGATGGATGACAACTACCTCGCCGCCCCCGACCGCTACCAGCGCCAGCCCTACCGACCGGCGGGCCGCCACGGCCTGCGCCTGCCCGGCATCGGTCTGGGCCTTTGGCACAACTTCGGCGCCGGGAGCGATCCCGCCACCGCGAAGGCCATGGTGCATCAGGCGTTCGATCTGGGGATCACCCACTTCGATCTCGCCAACAACTACGGGCCCCCACCGGGATCTGCCGAACTGACCTTCGGCACGCTGCTAAAGAGGAGCCTGGCTCCCTATCGGGACGAGCTCATCATCGCCAGCAAGGCGGGCTACGTGATGTGGGACGGCCCTTACGGCGATGGCGGCAGCGCCAAGTACCTCTTCGCCAGCCTGCACCAGAGCCTGCGCCGTCTGGGCCTCGACTACGTGGACATCTTCTATCACCACAGGCCGGATCCCCGCACCCCGCTCGAGGAGACCTGCCAGGCCCTGGCCCTGATGGTGCGCCAGGGCAAGGCGCTCTACATCGGCCTCTCCAACTACCCGGCCCCGCTCGCGGCCAAGGCTGCCGCCTGGCTGGCGGAGCTCGGCACCCCCTGCCTGGTCAACCAGCTCAAATACTCCCTGTTCCAACGCGATATTGAGCCCGACACCCTGCCGGCCTGCCGGGAGCACGGCATGGGGGTGGTCGCCTTCTCGCCCCTGGCGGGGGGGCTGCTGAGCGATCGCTACCTGGCGGGCATTCCCGCGGATTCCCGCGCCGCCAGTGCCAGCCCCTTCCTCACGGCGGACCAGATCACCGAGGAGAAGCTCGCCACCGTCCGCGCCCTGCATGCACTGGCCCTGCAACGGGGTCAGTCCCTGTCGCAACTCGCACTGCAATGGGTGCTGCGCGACCCCGTGGTGAGCTGCGCCCTGATCGGCGCCAGCCATCCCCAACAGATAACGAGCGCCGTCGACGCCCTGGGGCAGCCCCCCCTGGACGATGATCTTCAACAGAAAATCCTGTCCATATTGGCCTGACAGCACAAAGAGATCATAAAACAGAGGGCATCTGGCGTGACTGCCCTGTCAGAACGTGACGGGGCAGTCATGGCTTCTGACAGCATGCGGCAAGCCGCGCCCTGCATGGTCCGCCAGCGCCCTTTCCCGGCCGGAACAGGGCGCTGAAATCCCCAATATTCACTGGTTGCCCGCGCGATTTTCCGCCATCATTGGCCGCCCCGACCCGTTCGGGGTTGATTTTATCCAGACCCCATAACCAAGAGATCTGCACCATGACCGAATCCTACGCCCTGTTCGTCGCCTTTGTGCTGGGCATAGTGGAAGGCCTGACCGAGTTCCTCCCCGTCTCCTCCACCGGCCACATGATCATCGTCGGCCACCTCCTCGGGTTTGAAGGACCCAAGGCCGCCACCTTCGAGGTGGTGATCCAGCTCGGCTCCATCCTGGCAGTGGTCGTCATGTTCTGGCGCCGCCTGTTCGGACTCATCGGCATTCACTTCGGTCAGAAACCGACCCCGGGCCACGCGACCCTCTCCCTGGTGCACGTCATCCTCGGCATGCTGCCCGCCGTGGTCGTCGGGCTGGCTATCCACAGCTGGATCAAGGCCAATCTGTTCGGGCCGGAAACCGTGATGTATGCCCTGGTGGCCGGTGGCATCCTGCTCATCATCGCCGAAAAGTTCCGCCCCGCCGTGACCGCGGAGACCCTGGACGACATCAGCTACAAGCAGGCCTTCGGCATCGGCCTGTTCCAGTGCCTGGCACTCTGGCCCGGTTTCTCCCGCTCCGGCGCCACCATCAGCGGCGGCATGCTGATGGGCATCAGCCGCCACGCGGCAGCGGAATTCTCCTTCATCATGGCGGTACCCATGATGATCGCGGCCAGCGGCCTGGATCTCTACAAGAGCCGCGATTTCCTCTCCATGGCGGACTTCCCCATGTTTGCGGTGGGCTTCGTCACCGCCTTCGTGGTGGCCATGGTCGCCATCAAGACCTTCCTGGCGCTGATCCGTCGTCTCGACTTCATCCCGTTCGCCATCTACCGCTTCCTGCTGGCCTTCGTCGTCTACCTGGTCTTCGTGGCCTGATGGGCTTCGCCGCCAAGCAACACAAAAGGGACCCGAGGGTCCCTTTTGTGTTGCCGTGATACCGCCTCAGTCGCGCAGCAGCCCGCTATCGCCGAGCCGCCGTGAGCCCAACTCAATAGAGGTGCTGGCTGATGCCGTTGAGCAGCCGTGACAACCCCTTGGTGAACTGCACGGGGGCATCCTGCACCGTGTAGCAGAGGCAGCCGTCCGGGGTACGGGGGCTGTGGGCGTGGCTGGCGTCACGCCAGATGAAATCCCCCGCCTGATAGCGGGTGTCGCCATCCTCGATGGTGCCCGCCAGCAGCAGGGTCAGCTCATATCCCTTGTGGGTGTGCTCGGGGATCCGGCCCCCCGCCTCGATGTGGAGCAGGTTGGCCCGCGCCCCCATCTCGTCCAGCGGCAGGCTGACCTGACGGATGGCCCCGAGATGACGCCACCTGGGGGCATGATGCCGTGCCAATGCCCTCGGCAGCCGGTAACTGTGACCCGCCACCCTGAGCTCTGGCCTCGGGCTCTCGGGAAGAGCGAGCGCCGCCTCCGTCGTCACCGGCTGTTGCAGTATGCCCGCCAGCATGGCATCGAATCCGGCGGGCAGCGCCTCGTCCGGCGCGTCAGGGGCGAGATGCTGGCACGCCAGCGCCTCTTCAAATTCCTTCACCCGGGCGGCGCACTCGGGGCAGAACTCGCAATGGGCGGAGACACCGACGGCCAGCGGCAGAGGCAGCTCGTCGGCAGCGAAGGCGCGCAGCATGGGTTCAGTCGGATGGGTCTTAATCATGGCCTTGCTCCACTTGTTCCTTCAGTTTCTGTAGTGCCAGCCGCAGCCGGGACTTGATGGTGCCAAGGGGCACGCCGAGCCGGTCGGCCAGCTCCTGCTGGGAGAGCTCCTGCAGGTAGATGCCGCGCACCACCTGCTGCTGCGGCTCCGGCAGCGTGGCGACATAGTGGGCCATCTGGCGGGTCAGCACCGCGTCTTCACCGCCGCTCAGGTGCTCCTCTTCGGCCCGGAACTCCAGCAGCGGCCAGATCTCCTCGGCGCAGAGCTCCTCCTTGCTGGCGCGGCGGCGACGCAGCATGTCAAAGCTCTGGTTGCGCATCACTGTGTAGATCCAGGTGGTGGCGGCGCCCTTGTCGGGGTGATAGAGCCGTGCCTTCTGCCAGACCAGCAGCATGGTCTCCTGCACCAGTTCCATGGCGTTGGCCTCGCTGCCGAGGTGGCGCAGCCCGTAGCTGCGGATGCGCGGCGCAAAGTGGTGGAACAGGGTGGCGAAGGCAGCCTTGTCGGCACGCTCAGCCACCCGGACCAGCAAAGATGTGAGGTCGCCGTCTGGGTTGTCCATGGGGGGCGATGTCCTGCGTGGAGCCGATTGTGGTTGGCCAGTATATGCCATTGCGCCATCCCTCGCGTGTGGTGTTCACCCCCAATACGGTGAGCGAGGAAAAAGGATCACCGGGAAGGGGAATTCAATGGCTCGCGACCAGCAGACCGCTCAGCAGGGAGAGGGTGGGCTGGTTGTCCTTGGCCGCCACCAGCCACTGTTTTTGCTCCACCGGGATGGGCAGCACCTCCAGCCAGCGCTGGGCGACCCAGCTCGCATCCTCCCAGTCCGGCTCCGGATAGAGGGCCGCGTACTCCGGATAGTCGTTGAACACATCCTGCAACGCCTTGGCCAGGGAGTGCTGATCCGCCTGGAGCCTGCCGCTCTGCCAGGGGGGCAGGGGCTCCACCTCGCCGACCCGCAGACCGTCCTCTTCCTGCCAGAGATCCGTGATGCGCACCCGCTCCACCCCGAGCACCGTGATGCCGAGCAAACCATCGGGCAGCAGATCGAAATCGATGATGCGCACCCGGGTGGCGATGGGGTACATGTTGCGCAGCGCGTCGGGCTGGCGGGGGTCCAGCATGCAGAGCGCGAACTCCCGCTCCCGGGACTCGGCGATCATGCGCTGGTATCT
The DNA here is from genome assembly GCF_027707405.1 of Aeromonas sp. QDB68. Lineage (NCBI taxonomy): Bacteria > Pseudomonadati > Pseudomonadota > Gammaproteobacteria > Aeromonadales > Aeromonadaceae > Aeromonas > Aeromonas sp. QDB68. The sequence continues at coordinate 20,248 of NZ_JAPCIQ010000005.1, forward strand.
GGGCTCGAAGATGCGCAGCGGCATGATGCCGCCCGGCAGCAGGTGAGCGGAGAGTGGAAACAGTACCAGTGTCATGGGAATCATCCTCCAACGGCGTCCTCAAAGGATACGACCGCCACGGGAAGCGGGATCATTCAGATCGAATCGGTATAAATAACCCTGTCATAATCAGGAGAAAATAGCCTGGACAAGCCGTTTCGTTATGCAGTAGAAATGGATAACCACCACTTACCCAAATCAATATCCTGCAATGTGGTGGAAAACGCAGTGAAATATCCGCCACGCCCACGGGTGCGGGCCGTTCCTATAGTTTTCTCGGCCCGATGCGGGTAAAATTCACGCCCTTATCCAGTCAGTCACTTTTCGACGCGCAACCTCGGTGGTCAGTTATGAAAGAGCATATTCATCATCTACTTGAACAAACGGTAGCCAATCTCAAGTCCGCAGGCGTCCTGCCCGCCGACCTGGAAGCCCGGGTGCAAGTAGACCGATGCAAGGAGAAGGCTCACGGCGACCTGGCCACCAACCTGGCCATGCTGCTGGCCAAACCGGCCCGCAAGAACCCCCGCGAGCTGGCCGCTGCCATCATCGAGCACCTGCCTGCCTCCGATCTGATCGCCAAGGTCGAGATCGCCGGCCCCGGCTTCATCAACTTCTTCTTCGACCCGAGCTGGCTGGCCGGTCAGGTGGAAGCCATGGTGACCTCCGACAACGCCAACGTGAAGCTGCCGGCGCCGCAGACCGTGGTGGTGGACTACTCCGCCCCCAACGTGGCCAAGGAGATGGCGGTGCACCACATCCGCTCCACCGTGCTCGGTGACGTGGCCGCCCGCGCCCTCGAATTCCTGGGCCACAAGGTGGTGCGTGCCAACCACATCGGCGACTGGGGCACCCAGTTCGGCATGCTGATCGCCTATCTGGAGAAGATGGCCAACGAGCACGCCTCCGACATGGAGCTCAAGGACCTGGAAGCCTTCTACACCCAGGCCAAGCGTCACTACGACGAAGACGAAGCCTTCGCCGAGCGCGCCCGCAACTACGTGGTGAAACTGCAGGGTGGCGATGAGTACTGCCGCACCATGTGGAAGAAGCTGGTCGACATGACCATGGAGCAGAACCAGCGCAACTACGACCGTCTGAACATCTCCCTGTCCAACAAGGACATCATGGGCGAGTCCATGTACAACGACATGCTGCCGCAGATCGTTGCCGACCTGAAAGCCAAGGGGCTGGCAGTCGAGAGCGAAGGGGCCACCGTGGTGTTCCTGGACGAGTTCAAGAACAAGGATGGCGAGCCCATGGGCGTCATCATCCAGAAGAGCGACGGCGGTTTCCTCTACACCACCACCGACATCGCCTGCGCCAAATACCGTTACGAGAACCTGGGCGCCGACCGGGTCATGTACTTCATCGACTCCCGTCAGCACCAGCACCTGATGCAGGCCTGGACCATCACCCGCAAGGCGGGCTATGTGCCGGAGTCCGTTCCCCTCGAGCACCACGCCTTCGGCATGATGCTGGGCAAGGACGGCCGTCCCTACAAGACCCGCTCCGGCGGCACCGTCAAGCTGGTTGACCTGCTGAACGAAGCGGAAGAGCGCGCCAGCGCCCTGCTGGAGAGCCGCAACAGCGACCTCTCTGCCGAAGAGAAGGCCCAGGTGGTGCACGCCATCGCCATGGGCGCGGTCAAGTATGCGGATCTCTCCAAGAACCGCACCACCGACTACATCTTCGACTGGGATCTGATGCTGTCGTTTGAAGGCAACACCGCCCCCTACCTGCAATACGCCTACACCCGCATCCAGTCCATCTTCCGCAAGGCCGGCGTCGATGCCGACACCCTGAGCGGCAAGGTGGTCCTGAGCGAAGATGCCGAAGAGACCCTGGCCCAGAAGCTGATCCAGTTCTCCGACGCGGTCAACGGCGTGGCGGACAAGGGGATGCCGCACCTGCTCTGTACCTATCTGTACGAGCTCTCCGGCAACTTCATGACCTTCTACGAAGCCTGCCCGATCAACAAGGACGGCGTGGACGAGGCGACCCGCCAGAGCCGTCTGCTGCTGTGCGCCGCCACCGCCAAGGTGCTCAAGCTGGGCCTGGGCGTGCTGGGCATCCACACCCTGGAGCGCATGTAATAGATGGCGACCCGGGATTACGTCGGCAACAGCCCGAGACGACGGGCGGGTGGCCGTAACATCAAGAAAGCGGCCCCTCGCCGCTTTCCTGTTATCCCGGCACTGCTGGCCGGGGCCCTGGTCGTCGGTTTCGGCGCCTTCCTCTACCTCATCAACGGCAAGGGCGCCGATGCCCCCACCATCGAAGAGCAGGTGAAGGCCAACAAACCCAAGGCACAGGGCAATACCCTGCCCCAGGAGAAGTGGAGCTACATCGAGCGGCTGGAGAACAAGCAGGTGGACATCATAGAGCCGCCGCCCCAGCCGGGCGTGCTGCCGCCCCCGCCCGCCGAGACCATGACCCTGCAACCGGAGGCACTGCCCAAGCCGGTCGCGACCGACATCCCCCAGCCGGGAACCCCCATCGGTCAGGTGAAGCCCTATCAGCCGCAACCGGTGCAACCGGTGCAACCGGCCAAGCCGGCCACCGGCGCCCCGGTCGCCAGCGCCCGGGAGCAGGTGATCGACCAGAAGGCCGAGCGTGAGCGGATGGAGCGGGAGATCCGCGCCGAACTGGAGCGGGAGCGGGCCGAGGCCGCCAGGGCCAAGACGGCGACCCAGACTGCACAGACCGCAGCCGCCGACGGCGGTCGCTACATAATGCAGTGTGCCGCCCTGCGCTCCCAGGATTCCGCGGAATCCCTCAAGGCGCGCATCGCCTTCACCGCCGGGCTCTCCTCCAGTCTGCAGGTGGTGAACGGGGCCGGTGGCGCCGTCTACAAGGTGATGGTGGGCCCCTTCAACGGCAAGGCGGCGGCCGATGCGGCCAACCGCAAGCTGCAGGGCTCGGGCATCAGCGGCTGCATCCCCAAGAAGGGGTGATCGCCGCGTCCATGCACAGGGCCGGGTGGCAACACCCGGCCCTGTTTCTTTTGGCGCCATCCCGCGCCCACCCGATCCCTCCCCCGCGATCCGTGCTCGACACAGGCTTGAAAAGCCGTTTTGCCATCCCCATCTTTTCCTCCATGCACAGTCAGGCCGTCATTCGGCTCAAGCGAGGTAAGTAAAGTGACTACCATAGTTTCAGTTCGCCGCAACGGTCAGGTCGTCATCGGTGGCGATGGCCAGGTTTCTCTTGGCAACACCGTCATGAAGGGCAACGCCCGCAAGGTTCATCGCCTCTACAACGGCAAGGTACTGGCTGGTTTCGCCGGCGGCACCGCCGACGCCTTCACCCTGCTCGAGCGCTTCGAAGCCAAACTGCAGGCCCATCAGGGCAACCTGGAACGCGCCGCCGTGGCGCTGGCCAAGGACTGGCGCACCGATCGCGCCCTGCGCCGCCTCGAGGCGCTGCTGGCCGTCGCCGACGAGCACAAATCCTTCATCATCACCGGCAACGGTGACGTGGTGCAGCCGGAGCACGATCTCATCGCCATCGGCAGCGGCGGCAACTTTGCCCAGTCCGCCGCCATCGCCCTGCTGGAGAACACCGAGCTCGACGCCAAGAGCATCGTCGAGAAGTCCCTCAAGATTGCGGGCGACATCTGCGTCTTCACCAACGGCAACCACACCATCGAAGTACTGGACTACGCAGCCAAATAAGGCCGCCAGCCAAACCCCATTTTCCAAGGGGTGGGCCCTGCCCGCCCCGGATACAGGAACGCCACCATGTCCGAGATGACCCCGAGAGAAATCGTCCACGAGCTGGACAGACACATCATTGGTCAGGCCGACGCCAAGCGCGCGGTCGCCGTCGCCCTGCGCAACCGCTGGCGCCGGATGCAGCTCTCCGAGGAGATGCGCCATGAAGTGACCCCGAAGAACATCCTGATGATCGGCCCGACCGGTGTTGGCAAAACCGAGATCGCCCGTCGCCTGGCCAAACTGGCCAACGCCCCCTTCATCAAGGTGGAAGCGACCAAGTTCACCGAAGTGGGTTATGTCGGCAAGGAAGTGGACAGCATCATTCGCGATCTGACCGACGTCGCCATCAAGCTGGTGCGCGAGACCGAGATGGAGAAGATGAAATACCGCGCCGAGGAAGCCGCAGAAGAGCGCATCCTCGACGCCCTGCTGCCCAACCCGCGCAACAGCTGGGGTGAGGAAGAGAAAGCCGACAACTCCAACACCCGCCAGATCTTCCGCAAGAAACTGCGGGAAGGTCAGCTGGATGACAAGGAGATCGAGCTGGATCTGGCCGCCTCCCCCATGGGTGTCGAAATCATGACCCCGCCGGGCATGGAAGAGATGGCCAACCAGTTGCAGGGGCTGTTCCAGAACCTGGGCCAGAACCAGAAGAAGAAGCGCAAAATCAAGGTCAAGGAGGCCATGAAGGCGCTGATCGAAGAGGAAGCAGCCCGCCTGGTCAACCCGGAAGAGCTGAAGCAGAAGGCCATCGCCTCCGTCGAGAACAATGGCATCGTCTTCCTCGACGAGATCGACAAGATCTGCAAGCGCGGCGAGAGCTCCGGCCCGGACGTTTCCCGTGAAGGGGTTCAGCGCGACCTGCTGCCGCTGGTCGAGGGCTGCACCGTCAACACCAAGCACGGCATGGTCAAGACCGATCACATCCTGTTTGTCGCCTCCGGTGCCTTCCAGATCGCCAAGCCGTCCGACCTCATCCCCGAGCTGCAGGGTCGTCTGCCGATCCGGGTCGAGCTGACCGCCCTGACCACCGAAGACTTCGAGCGCATCCTGACCGAGCCGAACGCCTCCCTGACCGATCAGTACAAGGCACTGATGGCCACCGAAGGGGTCAACATCGAGTTCACCCAGGATGGCATCCGCCGTCTGGCCGAAGCGGCCTGGCAGGTCAACGAGCGCACCGAGAACATCGGCGCCCGTCGTCTGCACACCGTGATGGAGCGGCTGATGGAAGACATCTCCTACGACGCCTCCGAGAAGTCAGGCGAGACCTTCGTCATCAACACCGACTACGTCAACGCCCACCTCGGCAAGCTGATTGAAGACGAGGATCTGAGCCGCTTCATTCTGTAACCGGTTGATCGATAACGAGGAGCTGAGCGGTTTACTATCCTGCCCAATCCCATAACAAGACGCCTCCCCTGTGGAGGCGTCTTCGTTTTCAGCGTTCTTCCGACTCGCTGCCGTCCCGGGTCGCGTCATCCTGCGCGGCACGCTCCCCCCTTCCCGCCAGCCAGAGCGCGCTCATCAGCAGCAAGGCCGTCAGGGCGAAGGTGGCCCGGGTGGCAAACGCCAGCTCGTCCGCCGTCGCGAGGGGGAGATCGGGCCGCCCTACCAGGGCTGCGAACAGGCCCCCCAGCCCCGCCGCCCCCGTCAGCTGGCCCAGGTTGCGCGACAGGGTCAGCAGCCCGGCCACGGCGCCACGGCTCGCCCCCTCCGCCTCCCCCACCACGGCGCTGTTGTTGGCGGTCTGGAACAGGGCATAGCCGGCGGTGAGCAGCAGGATGGGCAGCAGGTAGCCGAGGGGCCCGAGCGCCCTGTCCAGGAAAGCCAGCAAGACGGCGGCCACCACCATGAGCCCCAGGCCGAGGCGCACCACAGGGGTCGCCCCCACCCTGTCCACCAGCCAGCCGGCGGGCATGCCGGACAGCGCCGCCAGCAGGGGCCCCATGGAGATCATCAGCCCCACCGTCCCCATGTCGAGGGCAAAGGCGCCGTGCAGGTAGAAAGGACCGATCAGCATCGTCGCCACCATGACGCTGGCCACCAGCGCACTGGCGATGATCCCGCCTCTTCGCCTGGATGCCCCCAACAGCGCCAGGGGCAGCAGGGGGCGACGGGCGCCCGAGTCGGCATGCACGAAGAGCACCATGGCGACGAGCGCCCCTATCCCCGGCCAGACCCCGAGTGGGCTGCCCCGGGTCAGTGCCAGCCCGTAGCAGAGCAGCGCCGTCACCAGCAGCAACAGACTGGTGAGCGGGAGGCCTCCCTCGGCAGAGCCCGCCTCATCCCGGGGCAGATCCCGCCAGGCACACCCCAGCGCAAGCAACGTCAGGGGGAGCAGCAGCAGGAAGGGAGCCTGCCAGCCAAATCCGCCGATCAACAGGCCGCCAAAGGAGGGGCCGAGCGCCGTGCCGCAGGCCGACAGGGTGCCGAGCAATCCCATGCTCCAGCCCCGTCGGGCTGGCGGCACCAGCTCTCCTGCCATGGCCAGGGAGAGCACCAGCATGCAGGCCGCACCGGCCCCTTGCAGGGTGCGAGCGGCAATGAGCCAGCCAATGGAAGGGGCCAAGGCGCACAGCAGGGAAGCCAGCGCAAAGACCCCGGTCCCCCAGAGCAGCAAGCGACGCCGCCCCAGACGATCCCCGAGCCGGCCCGCCACCACCGTCAGACTGGTGATCCCAAGCAGGTAGGCCACCAGCACCCATTGCAGGCTGGCGAAGGGCACGCCGAAGTCCTGCCCCAGGGCAGGCAGCACCAGGTTGGCCATGCTGCCCGCCAGCATGGGCAGCAGGGTGGCGAGCCCGAGCCCCACGAGGCCAAGACGGCGCGTCACAGGAGGGGAAACAAGAAGTGGTGTGGACATGGCAGTCTCTCCGGCAAGTGATGATGCACTCAGGCTAGCGGGGGAGATGACAAGGCGGAAGACGCACGGATTGCAGCTTATAGTTGCATCAGACGCCATATGAAGAGACGGCAACTCGCGTATCATGAAGGGGTCGGCCCGTCAGGCGCCGCCTGCGAGGAGACGACCATGACCCCGGATTTCAACCTGCTGATCACCCTGGATGCCCTGCTGGAAGAGGGCAGTGTGGCGGGCGCCGCCAGACGGCTAGGCCTGAGTGCTTCCGCCATGAGCCGGGCCCTGGCAAGGCTGCGGGAGACCACGGGGGATCCGCTGCTGGTGCGGGCGGGACGCGGCCTGATCCCCACCCCCCGGGCGCAGACCCTGCGGGATGAGGTCGCCCGCCTGGTTCAGGAGACCCGGGCCGTGCTGCGCCCCCAGCAGGAAGTAGACCCGGCGAGCCTGGAGCGCACTTTCCGCCTGCGATCCAGTGACGGCTTCGTGGAGGCGGTGGGCCCCGCCCTGCTGGCGCGCCTCGCCGTCGAGGCCCCCGGGGTGCGGCTCCACTTTCTGGCCAAACCCGACAAGGAGAGCGGCCCCCTGCGCCGTGGCGAGCTGGACTTCGAGACCGGAGTGATCGGCGCCACCACGGCCCCTGAGCTGCGCACCCAGGCCCTGTTCCAGGATCACTTCGTCGCCGTGGTGCACCCGGACCACCCCCTCTGCGACGGCACCCTGACCGTGGCGCGCTATGCCGCCGCGCGCCACGTGCTGGTCTCCCGCCGGGGCCAGCCTCACAGCCCCATCGACGAGATCCTCGCAGGCCAGGGGAAGAGACGCACCATCACCACCCTGGTTCCCGGGTTTGCGACGGCGCTGGCCCTGGTCAGGGAGAGCAATCTGGTGGCGACGGTGCCGCACCTGCACTGCGCCAGCCTGCTCGGCGATCTGGTCACCCTGCCCCTGCCCTTCGCTCTGCCAGGGATCCGGGTCGCCCTGCTCTGGCACCCCAGTCAGGATGCCGATCCGGGCCACCGCTGGCTGCGCGCCCTGATACGGGACACCTGTGCCCGGCCCCCCTATCACACCGAGGCCACCGACACCCCCTGATCCGGGTCAGGCAGCTCCCGGCTCCATCACCAGCCTCTTGTGGCCCGGGCACCCGCACCCGGGGCCTGAAGCGCCTGTCACCACCCCGTCACACCGACATGCCTGTGGCTTGGGCACAAGTGGTGGATCCTTCCCCCTGCCGGACGGGGATCACGGCCCCTCAGAGCGGGGCGGATCACATTGCGGGCAAAAAGATCCTGCCGCCCGCTTCCGCATTTTTTATACGGTCGTATAATTGCGTACAAAATGCATACACCAGGAGCGCCAGCCAGATGCACCCCACCCGTCAGAAACTGCTCGATACCGGCCTCGCCATCGCCACCGAGAAGGGGCTGCGCGGCCTCACGGTGCACGAGCTGGCGGCGGCGGCCGAGGTGAACCTCGGCTCCTTCGTCTACCACTTCGGCAACCGCGACGCCTTTATCGACGAGCTGGTGGAGCTCTGGTACGCCCCCCTCTATGACGAGCTCAAGGCCGTGGCAGCCAAAGGCTCCTACCCCTCTGCCATCGCCATGTTCGAGGCCACCATGGAGGCGCTGATCGGGCTGGTGGCCCGCCAGCGCGGCTTCATCAACCACCTGTTTGGCGATGCGCTGGCGGGGGAAGGGGCGGCCCAGCGCTTTCTGCTCAGCCTGCCGCGCCGCCATCCCCTGCTGCTGATCGAACAGGTACGGATGGCACAGGCGGAAGGGTCGCTGGTCGCCGGTCACCCGCTCCAGCTGATGATCTTCATCATGGGGTCGGTCGGCCTGCCGCTGGTGATCGCCGGCAGTGGTCGCCAGCTCGGCTGGCTGCCCGAAAAGGCCGCCCCCTTTCTCAGCCAGATAGACAACCCCGAGGCCGCCAGACAACGGCTGGTATGGGCCCTGCGCGGCCTGCTCCCCACCGACATCAAGGAAGGAGAAACGGCATGAAACAACCCATCGCCATCATCCCTATGGCAGCTCTGCTGCTGGCCGTTTTCGGTGGTGACCTCTGGTTGCAGAGCCATCCTCAAGGAGAAGCAGCATGAAACAACGCATTGCAATCGTGGCCCTGCTGCTAACCGTTATCGGTGGCTACCTCTGGTGGCAGGGGCGCCCGGCCGACGGCTCCATCCTCTACGGCAATGTCGACATTCGCGACGTCAATCTGGCCTTTCGGGTCGGCGGCCGCGTCGATCAGGTGCTGGTCGATGAGGGGGATAGCGTGAAAGCGGGTCAACTGCTGGCCCGCCTCGATCCGGTTCCCCTCACCCACAGCCGCGACAGCGCCCGCGCCAATCTGGCTGCGCTCACTGCCGCTAACGCCTTGATCCACAAAGGCTATCGCAGCGAAGAGACCGACCGCGCCCGGGCCGCACTGGCCGCCGCCGAAGCAGCTGCACTGGAGGCCAACCAGCAGTGGCGCCGCCAGAGCGCATTGGCCGCCACCGGCGCCATCTCCCGCGGTCAGCTCGATACTGCCCGCTCCCAGCGGGATCAGACCCAGGCGCAGGTGCGCTCGGCCCGCGAACAGCTCGCCCAGCTCGAAACCGGCTACCGCCCGGAGGAAATCGCCCAGTCCGATGCCCAGCTGGAAGGGGCCAAAGCGGCGCTCGCCAGTGCCGAACTGGCGCTGGCGGATGCCAATCTGACCGCCCCCAGCGACGGTATCATCATCAGCCGCGCCGTCGAGAATGGCAGCATGGTGCAGAGTGGAGCGACCGCCTTCAACCTCTCCCTAACCGCGCCGGTCTGGGTGCGCGCCTATGTGGAGGAGCCCTGGCTCGGCCACTTCCCGAGCGGCGCCAAGGTGACCCTCACCACCGACTCGCGGCCGGATCAGCCCTATCACGGAGTAGTGGGATTTGTCTCGCCCACCGCCGAGTTCACCCCGAAATCGGTGGAAACGCCGGACCTGCGCACCCACCTCGTCTACCGGCTGCGCATCGTGGTGCAGGATCCCGACCCGGCCCTGCGCCAGGGGATGCCGGTCACCGTCAGGCTGGCCCCATGAGCTGCGCCATCTCCCTCGAGGGGCTCACCAAACGCTTTGGCGAGCGGGTCGCCCTCAACGCCATCTCGGCCACCATTCCGGCTGGCGGCATCACCGGGCTGGTCGGCCCCGACGGCGCGGGCAAGAGCACTTTGCTGCGCCTGCTGGCCGGTCTGCTGATCCCCGAAGCGGGCACCATCCGGGTGCTGGGGCTGGACCCGGTGAGCGAGGGGGATCTGCTGCGTCAGCGCCTCGGCTACATGCCCCAGCAGTTCGGCCTCTACGAGGATCTCAGCGTGCTGGAGAACCTCACCCTCTACGCTGACTTGCGCGGCGTACTGGAGCCCGAACGCACGCCCACCTTCGCGCGGCTGCTCGCTTTCACCGATCTCGCCCGCTTCACCGCAAGGCCGGCGGGCAAGCTCTCTGGCGGGATGAAGCAGAAACTCGGGCTGGCCTGCGCCCTGCTCGGCACCCCGGATGTGCTGCTGCTCGACGAACCGGGGGTCGGGGTCGATCCCATCTCCCGCCGCGCCCTCTGGCAGATGGTGCGCGAGCTGGCAAAAGGGGGGATGACGGTGCTCTGGAGTACCGCCTATCTCGATGAGGCGGAGCTGTGCGACCACGTGCTGCTGATGGCGAATGGCGAGGTGCGCACCAGCGGCACCCCGGCCGATCTGATGGGAGCCATGGCCAGCCGCTGCTGGCTGCTGGAGGCGGGGCAACTGGATGGCCGCGAGCGGCGCGCCCTGCTGCGCCGGGCACTGGCTCACCCGGCGGTGATGGATGGCGCGGTGGCGGGGGAGCGGGTTCGCCTGCTGCTGCACCCGGGCATGACGCCCCCGCCGCTCTCGGAGCTGCATCTTGCCAACGGCGCCTTTCAACCGGCCCAGCCCCGGCTGGAGGATGCCTTTATCGACCTGCTCGGCGGCGGCCCCGGCGGGGAGTCGAGTCTGGCGGCGGGGATGCGGGAAGCGGAACTGCCGCAGGGGGTCTCCCCCGAGGCGGTGATCGAGGCGCGCCACCTCACCAAGCGCTTCGGCGATTTTGCCGCCACCGATGATGTCAGCTTTGCGGTGCGCCGCGGCGAGATCTTCGGCCTGCTCGGCCCCAACGGGGCGGGCAAGTCCACCACCTTCAAGATGGAGTGCGGCCTGCTGCGCCCGAGCGAGGGGCAGGCGCTGGTGACCGGCATCGATCTGGCCCACAGCCCCTCGGCAGCGCGCCAGCGCCTCGGCTACATGGCGCAGAAGTTCTCCCTCTACAAGCAGCTCACCGTGGCCCAGAACCTCTCCTTCTTCGCCGGTATCTACGGCTTGTTCGGCCGCCACCAGCAGACGCGGATCGATGCCATGGTGACTGCCTTTGCCCTCGCCCCCTGGCTCGATCAGAAGGCGGAATCCCTGCCGCTCGGCCTGCGCCAGCGCTTATCGCTGGCCTGCGCCCTGCTGCACGAGCCGCCGCTGCTGTTCCTCGACGAGCCCACCTCCGGGGTCGATCCGGTGACCCGGCGCGAGTTCTGGTCGCACATCAACGCGCTGGCCGACCACGGCGTCACCGTGCTGGTCACCACCCACTTTATGGATGAGGCGGAGTATTGCGACCGCATTGCCCTCATCTATCGCGGCAAGCTGCTGGCCCTCGGCACCCCGGACGATCTCAAGGGGCTGGCCGCCAAAGAGGCGGCGACCTCTTTGCCAACCGGCTCCTTGCCGACCTGTTCTTTGCCAACAATGGAAGAGGCCTTTATCACCCTGGTCGAGCGGGCCAGCGAGGAGGAAGCATGAGCATCAACCGTCGGCGACTGCTGGCCCTCTGCCGCAAGGAGACGCTGCAAATCGTCCGTGACCCGAGCAGCATCCTCATCGCCTTCATCATGCCGGTGGTACTGCTGGTGGTAATGGGTTACGCCATCAATCTGGATGTGGACCATCTGCGCCTCGGCATCTGGCGCACCGACAGCGGCGCCCCGGCGGTGCGGCTGGAGCAGGCCCTGCGCGGCTCTACCGCGCTGGAGATCCACAGCGGCCCGAGCAAGGAGTCCCTGCTCGCCACTCTGGCCCGTGGCGAGATCCGCGGCCTGCTGGTAATCGACGACGGCTTCTCCCGCGCGCTGGCCGGTCAGGGTAATGGCACGCCACAGGCGCTGCTGCTGACCGACGGCTCCGAGCCCAACACCGCCAACTTCGTCACCAACTATGTGCAGGGGATCTGGCAGGGGTGGCTCGCGGGCGAAGGGGTCGCCATGCCCGTGTCGATAGAGAGCCGCGCCTGGTTCAACCCGGCGCTGGTGAGCCGCAACTTTCTGGTGCCGGGCTCCATTGCGGTGGTAATGACCATCATTGGGGCCCTGCTCACCTCGCTGGTGGTGGCGCGGGAGTGGGAGCGCGGCACCATGGAGGCGCTGCTCGCCACCCCGGTCACCAAGGGGGAGCTGCTGCTCTCCAAGCTGCTGCCCTACTATGGCCTTGGCATCATCGCCATGCTGCTCTGCCTGCTCTTCTCGGTGGCGGTGATGGCGGTGCCGTGGCGCGGCTCCCTGCTGCTGCTCTTTCTGGTCACCAGCGTCTTTCTCGGCAGCGCCCTCGGGCTCGGGCTGTTCCTCTCTACCGTGATGCGCAGCCAGTTCAATGCCGCGCAGGCGGCGCTGATCGCCGCCTTTTTGCCCGCCGTGATGCTGTCGGGCTTCGTGTTCGAGATCGCCAGCATGCCGCCTTGGCTTCGGGCCATCACCCACCTCATTCCGGCCCGCTACTTCGCGAGCTCCCTGCAGACCCTCTATCAGGCGGGCAGCGTCTTCTCGATCCTGCTGGTCAACGGTTTCTGTCTGCTGCTGCTGGCGGGTTTCTGGCTAGCCCTGACCGCCCGCAAGACGCGGCGCACCCTGGAGTAACCCATGCTGATCCGACTCTGGTGGCTGATCCGAAAAGAGCTGCAGGCCCTGATAGGCAATACTCAGGGGCGCTTTCTGCTCATCATGCCGGTGCTGCTGCAAACCGCCCTCTTCCCGTTCGCCGCCACTCTGGAGGTGACCGGCAACACGCTGGCCATCTACAACCAGGATGGCGGTGCCCAGAGCCGCGAGCTGCTGGAGCGCCTCACCCATATGCCCGCCTTCACCACCATCATCCCGGTGCAAGGCGAGGCGGGCATGACCGCGGCCATCACCGGGCAACAGGCACTGCTCGGGCTGATTATTCCGGGGGATTTTTCACGCCGGCTGGCGCGGGGCGAACCGGCCAAGGTGCAGCTGATCATCGACGGACGCCGCTCCAATGGCGGTCAGGTGGCGACGGGTTACATCAGCCAGGTGATCGCCCGCTGGCAGAATGAAGAAGGGAACGCAGGCAAGGCGCCGCCGACCCTCGCGGTGCGCAACCTCTACAACCCCAACGTCGAGTTCCACTGGCATATCCTGCCGGCCCTGGTGGCCATCATCACCACCACGGGGTGTCTTATCGTCACCGCCCTCTCGGTCGCGCGGGAGCGGGAAGAGGGCACCTTCGATCAGCTGCTGGTCTCCCCCCTCACCGCAGGCTGGATCATGGCGGGCAAGGCGGTGCCCGGCATCCTGGTGGCGGTGGGACAAGGGTGCATAGTCGCGCTGGCCGCCCGTTTTGTCTTTCACCTCCCCTTTGCCGGCAGCCTCAGCCTGCTGATGGCGGGCATGGTCTGCTACGGGCTGGCACTGGCCGGGATCGGGCTCTTCATCTCCTCATTCTGCTCGACCCAGCAGCAGGCCTTTCTCGGGGTCTTCTCCTTCACCGTACCGGCGGTGATCCTCTCGGGCTACATCTCGCCGGTGGAGAACATGCCGCAGGTGTTCCAGTGGCTGGCGGCCATCGACCCCCTCACCCACTTCATCGTGCTGCTCAAGGGGGTCTTCCTCAAGGGGTTCGACTGGTCGGCCGCCTGGCCCCTGCTCTGGCCGCTGCTCGCCATCGCCGGCGTCACCCTGTCGCTGGCGCTCGCCATGTTCCGCCGCCATATCGCCTGACGTGCCGCTTTGATCAGCTGATGCCGGTCTCGTCCAGTGCGAGACCGGCCTTTTTCCGACAGAAGTTTTCACTCCCCGGCAGTTGGTAAACCGGGCTTTCCCTCCACCATTCCTCACCCCGAGCCAGCCCAGAAATCATCAACTGGTATACCTATTTTTGTATAGTATTGAATTTTCTCGAATTACCCCTGAGGAGATATATAAATAGACACTTGATTTGCATCAATCGCCCACCCCTGCCGACTGGGTAGCCTAGTCCCAGAATGATGTTTTATTACTCCAAACTTGAGGCAACTATGAGCAAAGTCAGACTGGTCGTTGTGGGCAACGGCATGGTGGGGCACCGCTTCATCGAAGAGCTGATCGAGCGGGCCGATCCGGGCCGCTACGAGATCACCGTCTTCGGTGCAGAACCCCGTCCCGCCTACGATCGCGTCCATCTCTCCTCCTACTTCTCCCATCACACCAGCGAAGATCTCTCCCTCGTCAAACCCGGTTTCTACGACAAGCACGGCATCCGCCTGCTGCTCGGCGAAGCGGTGAAAAAAATCGACAGGGCCAACCGCGAAGTGCATTCCAACAAGGGCACAGTGGTCGAGTACGACAAGCTGGTGCTGGCCACCGGCTCCTACCCCTGGGTGCCGCCCATTGCGGGCAGTCAGCACCACGAGTGCTTCGTCTATCGCACCATCGAGGATCTGAAAGCCATCCGCAGCGCCGCCAAGAGCGGCAAGAGCGGGGTGGTGATCGGGGGCGGTCTGCTTGGCCTCGAAGCCGCCGGCGCCCTCAAGGCGCTGGGTCTCGAAACCCACGTGGTGGAGTTTGCTCCTGTGCTGATGGCCGAGCAGCTCGACGGTCAGGGCGGCCAGCTACTGCGCCGCAAGATTGAATCCATGGGCGTGCAGGTACACACCAGCAAGAGCACCAGCGAGATCCTGATGCATGGCGGCGAGCAGGCGAAACACCGCCTCGCCTTTGCCGACGGCAGCCAGCTGGAAGTGGATGTGGTGGTCTTCTCCACCGGCATTCGCCCGCAAGATACCCTGGGCCGTTACGGTGATCTCGCCATCGCCGACCGTGGCGGCATCGTCATCGACGATCACTGCCTCACCTCAGACCCCGACATCTATGCCATCGGCGAGTGCGCCGCCTGGCAGGGCCGCTTCTTCGGGCTGGTGGCACCGGGCTACAAGATGGCCCAGATCACCGTCGACCATCTGCTCGGCGGTGACAGCCGCTTCGAAGGGGCAGACATGAGCGCCAAGCTCAAGCTGCTCGGCGTCTCCGTCGGCTCCATCGGTGATGCCCACGGCCGCACCCCGGGCAGCCACAGCTATGTGTTCCAGGACGATCAGGCCGGCGTCTACAAGAAGATCGTGGTGAGCGAGGACAACAGCCGATTGCTCGGCGCCGTGCTGGTGGGTGACGTGGAAGATTACGGCAACCTGCTGCAGATGATGCTCAACGCCCTGCCGCTGCCGAGCCACCCGGATACCCTGATCCTGCCCGCCTACGCCGGAGCCAAACCGACCCTGGGGGTGGATGCCCTGCCGGAGAGCGCCCAGATCTGCTCCTGCTTCGACGTCTCCAAGGGCGACATCGCCAAGGCGGTGGCCGAGGGGCACACCACGCTGGCCGCCATCAAGCAGCACACCAAGGCCGGCACCGGCTGCGGCGGCTGTGTGCCGCTCATCAGCCAGGTGCTCAACGCCGAGCTGGTGAAGCAGGGCATCGAGGTCAACAACCACCTCTGCGCCCACTTCCCCCACTCCCGTCAGGAGCTGTTCCACCTGGTCAAGGTGGAGGGGATCACGAGCTTCGACGAGCTGCTGGCCAAGCACGGTCACGGCCATGGCTGCGAGGTGTGCAAACCGACCGTCGGCTCCATCCTCGCCTCCTGCTGGAACGACTATGTGCTGAGCCCGCTCAACACCCAGTTGCAGGACACCAACGACATCTTCCTCGGCAACATGCAAAAGGACGGCAGCTACTCCGTCATCCCGCGCATGGCCGGTGGCGAGGTAACCCCGGAAGGGCTGCTGGCGGTGGCCGAAGTGGCCCGCGACTACAAGCTCTACACCAAGATCACCGGCGCCCAGCGCATCGGCCTGTTCGGGGCCCAGAAGGATGATCTGCCCGCCATCTGGCGCAAGCTGCTGTCGGCGGGTTTCGAGACCGGACAGGCCTACGCCAAGGCACTGCGCATGGCCAAAACCTGCGTCGGCAGCACCTGGTGCCGCTTCGGCGTGCAGGACAGCGTTGGCCTCGGGGTCTTCCTCGAGAACCGCTACAAGGGGATTCGCACCCCGCACAAGATGAAGTTCGGCGTCTCCGGCTGTACCCGCGAATGTGCGGAGGCCCAGGGCAAAGACGTCGGCATCATCGCCACCGATGCTGGCTGGAACCTCTATGTGGGCGGCAACGGCGGCATGAAGCCGCGCCACGCCGACCTGCTGGCGTCTGACCTCGACCGCGAGACCCTCATCAAGCTGATCGACCGCTTTATGATGTTCTACGTCACCAGCGCCGACAAACTGCAGCGCACCTCGGTCTGGCTCGGCAACCTGGAAGGGGGCGTCGACTACCTGCGCGAGGTGATCGTCGACGACAAGCTGGGGCTGGCCGAGACGCTGGAGCGTGATATCCAGACCCTTATCGACAGCTACGAGTGCGAATGGTCGCGCACCCTCAACGAAGAGGAGGCGCTCAAGCGCTTCAGCCACTTCATCAACAGCGACAAGCGCGACCCGGACGTTCAGTTCGTCAGCGAACGCGACCAGCACAGACCCGCCACTCCGGCCGAGCGCATCCCCGTCTACCAGATCGAGGTGGAGACCAAATGATGAAATTAGCCTGCCAACTCAACGGCATCCTGATGGGCTGCATGGACGTTTGCGCCCTGCTCGATAGCCAGTCCATCCAACTCGAGGTGGAGATTAAGCGATGAAACTTGCCTGCCAACTCAACGACATCCTGCCGGGAACCGGCGTCTGCGCTCTGATCGAAGGTCGCCAGATCGCCCTGTTCCGCCCGAGCGCGGCCGCCGAAGTGTTCGCCATCGACAATCGGGATCCCTTCTTCGCCGCCAACGTGCTGTCGCGGGGCCTGATCTGCGAACACGACGGCGAGCTCTGGGTCGCCAGCCCGCTCAAGAAGCAGCGCTTTCGCCTGAGCGATGGCCACTGTTTCGACAACCCCGCCATGTCGGTGCAGAGCTACCCCGTTGAAGTGCGCGACCAGCAGGTCTGGGTTGCCGTCTAACACCAGACCCCACCCCGGCCCTCCCCTTCACAGGTGAGGGAGCAAAAAGCTCCTCCCCCTTGACAAGGGGGAGGCTGGGAGGGGGTTGAAGAAACAGTCAGGGCTGCCCGTGGGCGGCCCTCTTGAAGGAAACAAAGATGTATACCGAAACCATCAACAAGTGCGCCGCCAACGCGGCCCGCATCAACCGCTTCGAGCGCAGCGACAAGCTCGGCTTCTGGCTCAGCTCCGCCATGGCGGGGGCCTATGTGGGCCTCGGCATCATCCTCATCTTCACCCTCGGCAATCTGGTGGATCCCGCCATCCGGCCGCTGGTGATGGGGGCCACCTTCGGCATCGCCCTGACGCTCGTCATCATCGCTGGCTCCGAGCTGTTCACCGGCCACACCATGTTCCTCACCTTCGGGGTGAAGACGGGCAAGATCACCATGGCCGACCTGCTGCGCATCCTGCCGCAGACCTGGGCGGGCAATCTGATTGGCTCCATCGTGGTGGCGCTCATCTACTCCTACGGCGGCAGCCTGCTGCCGGACGCAGGCAGTCTGGCCCACAAGGTGGCGCTGGCCAAGACCCAGGCACCTGCCTTGACCCTGTTCATGAAGGGCGTGCTGTGCAACTGGCTGGTCTGCCTCGCCATCTGGATGGCGCTGCGCACCGAAGGGGCCGCCAAGTTCATCGCCATCTGGTGGTGTCTGCTGGCCTTTATCGCCTCAGGCTACGAGCACTCCATCGCCAACATGACCCTGTTCGCCCTCTCCTGGTTTGGCGCCCACTCCGAGGCCTACACCCTGAGCGGCATCGGCCACAACCTGCTGTGGGTGACCCTGGGCAACACCGTCTCCGGCGCCCTCTTCATGGGCCTCGGCTATTGGTATGCCACCCCCAAGGCTGAGCGCCCGGTCGCGGTGAGCGAGACCACCACCACTGCCAGCCAGACCCAAACCGCCTGATCAGGAGGCCCCATGGACTACTTGCCCATCTTTTGCCGACTCGACAACAAACCCGTGCTGCTGATCGGCGGCGGCGAGGTGGCGGAGCGCAAGGCGCGCCTGCTGCTGGATGCCGGTGCCCAGCTCACCGTGGTCGCGCCCGAGCTCGACCCCGAGCTGGCGGAACTGGCTGCCAACGGCAGCATCGAGTGGCTCGCCGGTGAATTCGCGCCGCAGCAACTGGCGGGCAAGTGGCTGGTGGTGGCCGCCACCGATCGGCGCGAGGTGAATGCGCTGGTCTACCAGAGCGCCAATCAGGCGCGGATCTTTGCCAACGTGGTGGATGACCCGAAACGCTCCAGCTTCATCATGCCGTCGATCATCGACCGCTCGCCGCTGATGGTGGCCATCTCCTCCGGTGGCAAGGCGCCTGTGCTGGCCCGCTTGCTGCGGGAAAAACTCGAGGCCCTGCTGCCCCAGCATCTGGGTGCCGTCGCGGCCTTCGCCGGCAGCCTGCGGGAGCGGGTCAAGGCGCGCTTCGCCACCATGGGCGAGCGGCGCCGCTTCTGGGAGCGGCTGCTCGGGGCGGACCGGCTCGGGCAGGCACTGGCGCGGGGCGATAGCGCCTCTGCCCACCAGCTGGCCGACAATCTGTTTGCCGACGAAAGCCAGACCGCTGGCGAAGTGGTGCTCGTAGGAGCCGGCCCCGGCGATCCGGGTCTGCTCACCCTGCACGCCCTGCGCCAGATGCAGCAGGCGGACGTGGTGGTCTATGACCGGCTGGTCTCGGACGAGGTGATGGCGCTGGTGCGCCGCGACGCCAAACGCATCTTCGTCGGCAAGCAGGCGGGCAACCACTGCGTGCCGCAGGAGGGGATCAACCAGCTCTTGCTGGAGGAGGCGAAGAAGGGGCAGCGGGTGGTGCGGCTGAAGGGGGGTGACCCCTTTATCTTCGGCCGTGGCGGCGAGGAGCTGGAGACGCTGGTCGGCAGCGGCATCGGTTTTCAGGTGGTGCCGGGGATCACCGCTGCCAGCGGCTGCGCGGCCTACGCCGGTATTCCGCTGACCCACCGCGATCACGCCCAGAGCGTGCGTTTCGTCACCGCCCACGGCAAGGGGGGCGCTCAGGATCTCGACTGGCCGCTGCTGGCCAAAGATCGGCAAACGCTGGTCTTCTACATGGGGCTCTCCTCCTGCGCCACCATCCGTGAGCAGCTGCTGGCCCACGGCAAGGCGATCAACACCCCGGTGGCGCTGATCGAGCGTGGCACCCAGCCCTGCCAGCGGGTCATTCGCGGCACCCTCGATGAGCTACCCGCGCTGGCGGTGGGGGTCGAAAGCCCGGCGCTGATCATGGTGGGATCCGTGGTGACCCTGGCCGACCAGCTTGCCTGGTTCGGGCAAGGAGGCGCCGCAGACGCGGCCCTGGCCTCGGCCTGATCGCTGCATCCATTCCAACGCCACCCTCGGGTGGCGTTTCTTTTTCTGCATTTACTGTCATAACCTCTTGTTTTGAGTCTGGTATCCTATGGGGACTGTCCGCCGGATCACCGAATTCAGGAATTCAGCTTCATGTCCCTCCCCCCCAAGAACAGCGCCAAACAGCGTGAACACGACAGAGCCCGCATCCTCACGCTGCTGCTGGCCGATGACGCCCTCACCGAGAGCCTGCTCGACCCGCAAGGGGAGCAGGACGCAGAGCTTCGGGACCAGACCAGCGAGCTGACCCGGCTGGTCAACAGCCTGCCCGCCGCCGATATCGCCGATGCGCTGGAATCCCTGCCGCCGGACGAGCGCCACGTGCTGTGGCAGCAGGTGGATGCAGACAAGCACGGCCAGATCCTGGTGGAAGCGTCGGAGACGGTGTGGGACAGCCTCATCAGCGGCATGAGCGACAAGGAGCTGCTGCACGCCCTGAGCACCCTCGACATCGACGACCAGATCTACCTGGGCCAGCACCTGCCCCGCAACCTGATGGGGCGGCTGCTCACCTCCATGGCGCCGGTGGACAGGGACAAGGTGCGGGAGGTGATCCGCTACGGCAAGCACACGGTCGGCGCCATGATGGACTTCGAGCTCATCACGGTGCGGCCCGACGTGACCCTGGCCACCGTCCAGCGCTATCTGCGCCTGCGCGGCCAGATCCCCGAGAACACCGACAAGCTATTCGTCACCGATCGGCGCAACCGGCTGCAGGGGGAGCTGCCCCTCACCGCCGTGCTGCTGCACAAGCCCGAAACCCTGGTGAGCGACGCGATGGAGAAGGATCCGGTCACCTTCGATCCGGAAGACAACGACGAGGCCGCCGCCCGCACCTTCGAGCGGGACGACCTGGTCTCCGCCGCCGTGGTGGATGCCAGGGGCAAGCTGATGGGACGGCTCACCGTCGCCGAGGTGGTGGACCTGGTCTATGAGGAGAGCGACACCGACCTGCGCCGCATGGGGGGGATCAGCGAGGAAGAAGACGTGTTCGCCCCCGTCTCCAAGGCGGTCAAGACCCGCTGGGCCTGGCTCGCCATCAACCTCTGCACCGCCTTCGTGGCGTCGCGGGTAATCGGCCTGTTCGAGCACACCATCTCCCAGCTGGTGGCGCTGGCAGCCCTGATGCCCATCGTCGCGGGGATCGGCGGCAACACCGGCAACCAGACGATCACCATGATAGTGCGGGCGTTGGCGCTGCAGCACATCCAGACAGGCAACGTCTCCTTCCTGCTGTGGCGCGAGCTGGGGGTGGCCCTGATCAACGGCCTGGTGTGGGGCGGCATCATGGGCATCGCCACCTTCCTGCTCTATCAGGATGCGGCGCTGGGCGCTGTGATGACGCTCGCCATGATCCTCAACCTGCTGGTGGCGGCCCTGATGGGTGTCATCATCCCCATGACCATGAGCCGGCTGGGGCGCGACCCGGCGGTGGGGGCTAGCGTGATGATCACCGCCATCACCGACACCGGCGGCTTCTTCATCTTCCTGGGGCTGGCGACCCTGTTCCTGCTCTAGGGCCCGAGGCTGACCGTCTGCGGCTCCTGCCATGACGCGGGGCCGCTTTCGCGCAAAAACGGCATTTCCCGCCACAGGGCAAGGAATAGTCGTTGAAATGCCAACCCCACTCCTTATACTGGATCCACCTGTTTCCAGCGGTGGATCTGACACAATGGAATACAACACTTCAGAACTGTGCGACATCTATCAGGACATGGTGGATGTACTCGAACCCATGCTCTGCTCCTTCGGCGGCCGCGCCTCTTTCGGCGGCGTCATCACCACGGTCAAGTGCTTCGAATCGAACGGTCTTATCCGTGAACTGGTCAAGGAGAACGGCGTTGGTCGCGTGCTGTTGATCGACGGCGGTGGCTCCATGCGACGTGCCCTGATCGACAGCGAGATCGCCACCACGGCGGCGGAAAATGAGTGGGAAGGGATCGTCTGCTACGGTTGCGTCCGTGAGGTCGATATCCTGGAAGATCTCGACATCGGCATTCAGGCCCTGGCGGCCATTCCGGTGGGCGCCGACAGCAAGGATATCGGGGAAACCGATCTGCCGGTCAACTTCGGCGGCGTTACCTTCCTGCCGGATGACCACCTCTATGCCGATACCACAGGGGTGATCCTCTCCCCCGATGCCCTCGACATCGAGTAAACAGCGCTGAGTGAAAATGGGAGCCCTGGCTCCCATTTTTTATGCCCGCTGATGGCGGAAAAGACGCAAAAAAAGAGGGCCAGTAAACTACTGGCCCCTTAACTGGAAGCAATGTGAGCAATGTCGTGCCTTCACAAGAAGTCCATCACGTTGGAACAAATGAAGTCTTTCCCGGAAAACAAGTTAACAATAATCATTCTCATTTAACTGTGCAAGCCTTATTTGTGAAGATCACAAAAAAATTGACCACCCATGGGGGTGGTCAATCTCATCAGGCTTGTCGCGTAGCAGCTTGCAGGCCAGCCAATCCGGCCTCCCCCACCAGCTTGCGGCTGAGATAGCGCAGCAGCACACCGTAAAGCGGCACAAACAACCCCAGACTTATCAGCAATTTGAATACGTAATCCACGGTCGCGATCTCGACCCAGTGCTCGGCCATGAAGGGATCCGTGCTGCGCCAGAAGGCGATGCTGAAGAAGGCGATGGTATCCACCAGATTGCCGAACAGGGTGGAGGCCGCCGGAGCCACCCACCAGGCTTTCAGCAGGCGCAGGCGGTTGAACACCACCACGTCCATGAACTGGCCCACCAGATAGGCCATAAAGCTGGCTAACGCGATCCGGGCAACAAAGAGATTGAACTCTGCCAGATTGCCCACCCCCTGGAAGCTCCCTTCGAAGAAGAGCACCGAGAGCACGTAGGACACGGTCAATGCCGGCAGCATCACGGTCTGGATGATCTTGCGCGCCAGGCCTGCGCCGAAAATCCGCACCGTCAAGTCGGTGGCCAGGAAAATGAACGGGAAGCTGAAGGCACCCCAGGTGGTGTGGAAGCCAAAGATGGTGATCGGCAGCTGCACCAGGTAGTTGCTGCTGGCAATGATCAGGATGTGGAACAACGAGAGACGCATCAGTGCCGTCTGGTACTGAGCCGGAGTCAGGTTCATATTGTGACCTTTTTGGTTAATGGGGTTAGGGAACCCATATCGCCACCATGGCGATAATCAAGGGGCGAGATTATACGCCCCAAAATTGATAGTTCAATCTTTATGCGGTTATCTCAAGGGATTGACTCGCATCGCACGCCAAGCTCACTCCCGGGACTGCCGAGCCAGCCAGAGCAGCGCCTCCGCGTCGTCCGGCTGCACCGCCGCCAGCCAGCAGCCGCTGTAATGTTCGTACTCGAGCCGAAAGCGGCTGCCTTCAAACTCCAGCAGCCAGCTGTGGCGATCCGCCCCCCACTCCCGCTCGAGTGCCGCCAGCTCCCACTCTTGCAACAGGGCCTCGGCCAGAGTCGGGAAGCTGTCCCAGTCAAGGCCCGGGCAGGTCAGCATCACCACCCCGGCTTCCCTGTCTGTCTGCGTGATACGCCAGTTCATCTGCGGCTCCTCAACTGCTGCACGAGAGCTCGCCCCCGCAATACCAGCCCGGATGCGGGGTGGCGAGATCCTCGTATTCGGGTTGGTCATCATAGGGGTGCTGCAGGGCCGCAAACAGCCGCTCGAACGGCGCCATGTCGCCCTGTTCTGCCGCCTCGATCACCTGCTGGGCCAGGGCGTTGCGCAGCACATACTTGGGATTGACTGCGTCCATCTGCCCCTTGCGCACGCCATCCACGCTCCCTTCCCGGGCGAGGCGCGCCCGATAGGCCTCAAGCCACCCCTGCCAGACGGCAGGATCGGGCAGCAGGGCCAACAGGCGGGCGGGCCACGCTCCCTCTCGCGTCACCTCACCGAGACGTCGCAGGAAGAGGTGGTAATCCACCTTGTGCGCCGCCAGCAGCCGGAACAACTCGCGGAACAGCGCCGGATCCTCCTCTTCCCACACCGCCAGCCCCAGCTTGGCGCGCATCAGCTCGGAGTAGTGCAACATCAGCTGGTGCTCGTACTGGGCCAGGGCCGACGCGAGCGCGTCGCCATCCACATGGCCGGCTAGCGCTTGGGCCAGCTTCTGCAGGTTCCAGTATCCGACCGCAGGCTGCTGATCCAGCGCATAGCGACCGTCCGGATCCGAGTGGTTGCAGACGAAGTCCGGCACATAGGCGTCGATAAAACCGTAGGGGCCGTAATCCAGGGTCAGCCCGAGCAGGGACATGTTGTCGGTGTTCATCACCCCGTGACAGAACCCCGCCGCCTGCCACTTGGCGATGAGCCGCGCGGTGCGGCGCACTACTTCGGCAAACAGCTCGGCGCCATCGGTCAGCTCGGGGAAGTGGTAACGCCGCGCATAGTCGATGAGGGCCGGGATCTTCTCCCCCTGCCCGCTCCATGCGAAATACTCGAAGTGACCGAAGCGCAGATGGCTCGGCGCGGTGCGCAGCACGGTCGCCCCGCTCTCCACCTGCTCCCGGTAGACAGGCTCGTCACTGCCCAGCAGCACCAGAGCCCGGGTGGTGGGAATGCCGAGGGCATGCAGCGCCTCGGAAGCCAGGTACTCGCGAATGCTGGATCGCAGCACGGCACGGCCGTCGCCAAAGCGGGAGAATGGCGTCTTGCCCGCCCCTTTCAGGTGCAGGTCCCAGCGGCTGCCATCCGGCGCCAGCTGCTCCCCCAGCAGCAGAGCGCGGCCATCCCCGAGGCGCGGGCTGTAACCACCGAACTGGTGGCCCGCATAGACCTGGGCCACCGGCTGCATGCCCGGCAGGGGCTGCCCCTGGCCGCAACAAGCGAGCCACTGCGCCTCGCTCACCTCCCCGAGCCCCAGCTCACCAAGCAGCGCACGGTTCAGATGCAGCAATCTGGGGCCATGCAGCGGCTGCGGGGCAACGGGCTCGCAAGCCCAGGGGAGTTCGGTGGCAAAAGTGTTGATCAACTTCATGGTGATGGGGGTTGTCCCTGCGTATGCTCGTGTCACTCTTTATACCGCCGTCGGCTCGTCGAGGCTAACAGGCGATCACGATTATTCATTTCAAGGAGAAGACGATGCCAAAGTGGGTCTATACCCTGCCCCTGCTGGCGCTTGCCTGGGGCCATCAGGCCAAGGCGGCCGACATAGACGCAGGCAAGGCCAAATCCGTGGTCTGTGCCGCCTGTCATGGCGCGGATGGCAAGGCGAGCGTCCCGACCTACCCCCACCTCGCGGGCCAGAACCAGGCCTATTTGCTCAAGCAGATGAAAGCGTTCAAGGAGGGTTCCCGTACCGAGCCGCTGATGGCTCCCTTCATGGCGATGCTGACCGAGGCGGACATGGAGAATCTGGCAGCCTATTACGCCAGCCTGAAATAATGCATGGCGCCGACCAACGGGCGCCTTTCCACTGTTTGTTGTGCCAGCCTACTTGTTGTGCCAGCCTACCGGCCTGGGCCTGCAGCGGTCGATGACAAGGTCTACCTGGGCCGACCCTACCGGCGGCAGTAGTCGATGATCAGGTCCATAAAGGCCTCACCGAAGCGCTCCAGCTTGCGGTGACCGACACCGTTGACCGCCAGCATTTCCTCCTCGGTCATCGGCATGAGCTGTGCCATCTCAACCAGGGTGGCGTCGTTGAACACCACATAGGGCGGCACCTCTTCATCCTCGGCGATCTGCTTGCGCAGGGCGCGCAGCTCCTTGAACAGCCGCTTGTCATAGTTGGCGTTGTCGAGCAGGCCGTTGCGCTTCTCCTTGCGACTGGAGATGGGCTGCAGGCGGGGGACTGCCAGTTCAAGCTTCATTTCGCCACGCAGCACGGGTCGAGCCGCTTCGGTCAGCTGCAACACCAGATTGCGGGTGATGTTCTGGGTCAGCAACCCCTTGTGGATCAGCTGGCGGATGACGCTCATCCAGTATTCGTGGCTCTGATCCTTGCCGATGCCGTAGGTCGACAGCTTGTCGTGACCGTGATCCTTGATGCGCTGGTTCAGCGATCCGCGCAGCACCTCCACCACATAACCCACCCCGAAATTCTGTCCCACCCGCCAGACGCAGGAGAGCGCCTTCTGGGCATCTTCGGTGCCGTCATAACTCTGGGGCGGATCGAGGCAGATGTCGCAGTTGCCGCAAGGCTTGTCGTTGTACTCGCCGAAGTAGTTGAGCAGCACCTGACGGCGGCAGGTCTGCGCCTCGGCGAAGGCCGCCATCACGTTGAGCTTGTACTGCTCCACCTGCAACTGCTGGGGGTTTTCGATGTTGTCGAGCAGCCGGCGCACCCGGCCAATGTCGGCGGGATCGTAGAGCAGCAGTGCCTCGGCCGGAGTGCCGTCACGCCCGGCGCGGCCGGTTTCCTGATAGTAGGATTCGATGTTCTTCGGGATGTCGTAGTGCACCACGAAGCGCACGTTGGGCTTGTCGATGCCCATGCCGAACGCCACCGTCGCCACCACGATTTCGATGTCATCCTTGAGGAAGGCCTCCTGGGTCTGCTGACGCAGCTCGAGCGGCAGGCCGGCATGATAGGGTGCCGCCTTGCAGCCGTGACGGGATAGCCGCTCGGCCACCTCCTCCACCCGGTTGCGGCTGGAGCAGTAGACGATGCCGCAGTTGCCCTTCTGGCTCTGCACGTAGCGCAGCAACTGCTCCGCTGCCTTGAACTTCTCCACCAGGCTGTAGCGGATATTGGGCCGATCGAAGCTGGCGGTGTGGATGAAGGGATCGTTCAGTTCCAGCCGGTGCAGCATGTCGCTGCGGGTCGCCTCGTCGGCGGTGGCGGTGAGCGCTACCACCGGCACCTGGGGAAACCACTGCTTGAGACGTCCCAGCGCCGCGTATTCCGGCCGAAAATCGTGCCCCCACTGGGAGACGCAGTGGGCCTCGTCGATGGCGAACAGGCCGAGGGGCAACTCCGCCAACCGGTCCATGAACTCGTGCTGCAGCAAACGCTCGGGGGAAACATAAACCAGCTTGATCTCGCCCCGGCGCATGGCGGCAAAGTTCTGGATCATCTCTTCCCGGCTCAGTGCCGAGTTGATGTAGACCGCCGCCACGCCGTTGGCGCGCAGGGTGTCGACCTGATCCTTCATCAGCGAGATGAGGGGGGAGACCACCACACCGAGCCCGGGTCGCAGCAGCGCCGGGATCTGGTAGCAAAGCGACTTGCCGCCGCCGGTGGGTTTGAGCACCAGGGCATCGCGCCCCGCCACTATCTGCTCGATGATCTCGAGCTGGCCCGGCCGAAACTGCTGATAGCCAAACACCGCCTGCAACAGGGCAAGGGGATTCTCTGGCTGAGGGTCAGGCAGGGTTTCGGCAATGACGGTCATGGGCTCTCCTTTGGGGTCGCCATTCTAAAGCAGCCGCCGCCCACAATAAACCTGCCATTGCGAGTGTTAAGGAAGTGTTGCAGACTGGCTGGAGTTTTTACTCGGCTTTGATGACAGGGCGGACTGAAGGAATGAAACAGATGCTCAAGAAGATGGCGCTCAGTGGCATAGCCAACCTGTTCGCCGAAAAGATGCCCTTCAACAAGCTGATCGGCATGCAAGTCACCCACTACGACTTCGATAAAGTGGAGCTGCGCATCAAGATGGAACAGAAGCTCATCGGCAACCCTTTCCACAACATACTGCACGGCGGCGTCACCGCCAGCCTGCTCGACGTGGCGGGCGGCATGATAGTCGCAGCCTCCTGCATCGACGAGCTGGAGGACTTCTCCCCCAGCTATCTCAAGGAGCGCTTCTCGCGGCTTGGCACCATCGATCTGCGGGTGGACTATCTTCGTCCCGGTCGCGGCAACGAGTTCATCGCCACCGCCCACATCATCCGGGCAGGCAGCAAGGTAGCGGTCGCCCGCATGGAGCTGCACAACGAAGAGGGCACCCACATCGCCTTCGGCACGGGCACCTACCTCGTCGGCTAATGGTTTTTATTGCATAAAAAGTGCGCTTCTAAGCTGATTTTAATCATTAGAATTCTTACCCCCTCCTCCGCTCAGGGTCCATACTGAAAGTCGGGATTCTGTGCAGAGGGAGGATTGCAGACGATGAGCGCGATACTGGCTACCCAACCATCCAGAGCCTTGCTGACACGACTTGAGGCCATGCGCGAAGAAGTGCAGACCCCAGAGTGCCGTCACTGGTTGGAACAGGAGCTGGAGGGGTATTCTCTCTGTTCACCCCTGCCCTGGTATCGCATCATTGCCTGTCGGCAACGCGGTCACTTCCTGAATCTGAAGACGGGGAAATATCTGACTTGCCATATCGGCAGCCAAACGCTAAGCCAACGCGACCTGGCCCAAGTTCAGTTCATCTATGCCCGTGAACCCGCCGCCCACTATTTACTGCGTCACGATTCCCATATCGAGCCCTGGCCGGAATCACTGCTGGAAGCGTATCGAGAGCAGCTGATCCCTGGTCATCTCTGCCTGCAAGCCTGGCATGAGCCCGTGTCTTCGCTGCGTTCACAACTGATGGAGGGAATAGCACATTTCATTAGTGAGTACCCCAAGCATGCGGCCCTGCAAACCCAACACGGTTTCAAGGCATTGCGGCATCAACACTGGCATATCTGAATGAGCGCCTGGGGCGCAAGGAGGGCACCATCGACAAGACCCATAACGAGATTGTCACAATCTAGAGTGCCGGAGTCAGGATCAGACTCCACCAGTGGGGCCACCGAGCGGTGGCCCTTTTAGTTGGGCAAATGAGGGAGATCGGAGCAGTAGAAGCAATCGACAATGGAAATGTCAGCTTTGCTTCAACAAACCAAATGCGAAAAGGCCGCTCATTGAGCGGCCTTTTCAAATGTGGTCGGTGTGAGAGGATTCGAACCTCCGACCCCTTCGTCCCGAACGAAGTGCGCTACCAAGCTGCGCTACACACCGATGTCTGCGGGGCGAGAATTTACCGAAAGCCCCGACCCGACACAAGCCTTTTTTTGCATTCACTCTAAAAAAATGGCTTTACGCTCAATAATTCAGCGAGTCGCAGTAAAAAACGCCGCAAGGTATCTTTCCGCCTGCCTTCAGCCCTGTCGAGGCAACCTGAACTCGGTCGGCCCCAGCAAACGCCGGCTCCAATCCGCCACCACACCATGTTCAAGCCAATGGGCCGCATGCTGGCGCCAGTTGGGAGAGAGCGCCGGGTTCTCCAGCAGCAGTTGCAGATCGTCCTCATTGCGGGCCTGGTTGAACAGGATATCGGCGGTGCGCTTCACCGTCAGCTCAGGGTAGGGTCTGTCCACCAGTGTCAGCTCCCCCTGCGGATCCACCCTTCCCTCTTCCAGCACCCGCAGCAGCCAGCCACAGCGACCACTCAGCTGCATCACCTGGGAGAGCTGGCCATAGCCAAAGCGCTGGTTGAGCTTGAAACAGGGGGATCTGGGCTGGCTTATCTGGATCAGCGCCTCCCCAAGTCGATAGACATCGCCAATGCAGGCCTGCGCCTCCGTCAGCCCCGAACCAGAGAGATTCTCGCCAAAGGCGGCAGGCTGCCAGGGTGTGCGTGGTACAGGCAGTCCCAGAGCGGTTTGCCAGGTTTTCCACCAGGCGTAGTGCTCCACAGGGTAATGGTGCAGGGCCCGATCCGGGCCGCCATGATGGCGTCTGTCGCTCTGCTCATCCCCGCGAAGGCCGAGGAAATCGCACCACAGAGGGGCGTCGGCAGGCTGCTTGTGGATGGCACTGATGAGACCAGGGGCCTGCTCTGGGTTCAGTTCAGCACTCTGGCCGATGAAGAGGGAGATCCGCATTCCATTCTCCTGACGGATGGGGGAATACGGATCTTATCACGGGGCAGGTCAGGCAACTGCCTGCATCTGGGTGGTCATGGCGATTTCGGCACGGCGGCGTTTCTCCGCCCGGGCCATCAGATACCAGCTACCGAAGGTGAACAGGGATACCGACAGCAGGATCAGACTCGCGATGGCGTTGATCTCGGGCTTCACGCCGAGACGCACCGCCGAGAACACCTCCATCGGCAAGGTGGTCGAACCCGGGCCGGAGACGAAGCTCGCCAGCACCAGGTCATCCAGCGACAGGGCAAACGACATCATGCCACCCGCCGCCAGCGACGGGGCGATCATCGGGATGGTGATCAGGAAGAACACCTTCCACGGCTTGGCACCCAGGTCCATGGCCGCCTCCTCAATGGAGAGATCCAGCTCCCGCAGCCGCGCCGACACCACGATCGCCACATAGGCGGTACAGAAGGTGGTATGTGCTATCCAGATGGTCAGCATGCCCCGCTCCGCGGGCCAACCCACCAGCTGGGCCATGGCCACGAACAGCAGCAGCAGGGAGAGACCGGTGATCACCTCGGGCATCACCAGCGGCGCCGTCACCATGCCGCCGAACAGGGTCCGGCCACGGAAGTGAGGGATCCGGGTCAGCACGAAGGCCGCCACCGTCCCCAGCGCCACCGCCGCGATGGCAGTGTAGAAGGCGATCTCCAGGGAGCGGAACACGGACCCGATCAACTGTTTGTTGTCGAGCAGGCCGAAGTACCACTTGAGCGACCAGCCCCCCCACACCGTCACCAGCTTGGAGGCGTTGAAGGAGTAGATGACCATGATGATCATTGGCAGGTAGATGAACAGCAGCCCCAGCCACAGCATCAGCTTGGCAAAACCGAAACGTCTCATGCCTTGCCCTCCAGCTCTTTGGCCTGGTTGCGGTTGAACAGGATGATGGGAATGATCAGAACCGCCAGCATCACCACCGCCAGGGCGGAGGCCACCGGCCAGTCACGGTTGTTGAAGAACTCCTGCCACAACACCTTGCCGATCATCAGGGTCTCCGGGCCACCCAGCATCTCGGGGATGACGAACTCGCCCACCACCGGGATGAAGACCAGCATGCAACCGGCGATGATGCCGTTCTTGGAGAGTGGCACCGTGATCTGCCAGAACCGGGTCAGGTTGCGGGCACCCAGATCGGAGGCCGCCTCCAGCAGGCTCTGGTCGTGCTTGACCAGGTTGGCATAAAGCGGCAGCACCATGAACGGCAGGTAGGAGTAAACGATGCCGATATAGACCGCCAGGTTGGTATTGAGGATCTGCAGCGGTTCGTCGATCAC
Organism: Aeromonas sp. QDB68; assembly: GCF_027707405.1. Lineage (NCBI taxonomy): Bacteria > Pseudomonadati > Pseudomonadota > Gammaproteobacteria > Aeromonadales > Aeromonadaceae > Aeromonas > Aeromonas sp. QDB68. Next base: position 50,666 of record NZ_JAPCIQ010000005.1, read on the forward strand.
CCCGATGCCCAGCAGGACGCTGTTGAGCAGGCCGTTGTTGCTGAGGATCCCCATCCAGGCGTAGACCCGGATCAGGATCGCCGTCCAGGTCGGCATCATGATGAGCAGCAGCAGAACGGTCTGGGTCTCCTTGTTGGCCCGCGAAATGGCGTAAGCCATGGGATAACCGATCAACAGGCAGAGTAGGGTGCTGACCAGGGCTATCTTGAGGGACCCCAGATAAGCCGCGATGTAGAGCTCATCCTCCTGCAGCAGCAGGTAGTTGCCCAGGTTGAGCAGTATGGTGAGCTGATTGTCTGCCCAGCTCACCACGTCCGTGTAGGGCGGGATGGCCACGTCCGCTTCGGCGAAGCTGATCTTCACGACGATGATGAAGGGCAGCAGGAAGAAAAGGAACAGCCAGAAGAAGGGGATGCCGATGACCAGCTGCCGCCCTCCCACCTGTTTGAGTCGTCTCAATGCCTTCATGATTGCAGCACCACGCCGCTGTCATCTTCCCAGTAGAGGAACACCTGGTCATCCCAGGTCGGCCGTTTGCCGTGGCGTTCGGCATTGGCGATGAAAGCCTGAACGATTTTGCCCGAGGGCAACTGGATGTGATACACGGAATGGCCGCCCAGATAGGCGATGTCATAAACCTCGCCCTTGGTCCAGTTGAAGTCCGGATGCTCGATCTCTTCCGGCTTTTGCAGGCTCATCAGCAGTTTTTCCGGACGCAGGGCATAGGTGACCTTCTTGTTCTCCGCCCGAGAGCTGATGCCGTGACCCACATAGATGGGCTGCTCCAGATCCGCACAGGCGATGATGGCGTGGTCCTGCTCATCCTCCACCAGCAGGCCGTCAAACAGGTTGACGTTGCCGATGAACTCGCACACCAGCCGGCTGGCCGGGGTCTCGTAGATGTCCATCGGGCTGCCGATCTGCTCGATGCAACCGAGGTGCATGATGGCGATCCGCTCGGCCATGGTCATGGCTTCTTCCTGATCGTGGGTCACCATGACGCAGGTCACGCCCACCCGCTCGATGATCTCGACCAGCTCGAGCTGCATGGTGGAGCGCAGCTTCTTGTCCAGCGCCCCCATGGGCTCGTCCAGCAGCAGCAGCTTGGGACGCTTGGCCAGGGAACGGGCCAGGGCCACCCGCTGACGCTGACCACCGGAGAGCTGGTGCGGCTTGCGACGGGCGTACTGGGTCATCTGCACCAGCTTGAGCATCTCTTCCACCCGGGCATCGATCTCCGCCTTGGGCAGGCCATCCTGCTTGAGGCCGAAGGCGATGTTCTGGGCCACCGTCATGTGGGGGAACAGGGCATAGGACTGGAACATCATGTTGATGGGGCGTTCATAGGGCGGCATGTCGGTAATGTCGACGCCGTCGAGGAACAGCCGTCCTTCCGTGGGTCGCTCGAACCCGGCCAGCATCCGCAGCAAGGTGGACTTGCCGGAGCCGGACCCACCCAGCAGGGCGAAGATCTCGCCCTTGTGGATGTTGAGAGACACGTTGTCGACCGCCAGCGTTTCGTCGAACTGCTTGCTTACCCTGTCTATTTTGACCAGCACTTCTTTACGCTGCTGGCTGCCCTCGAGGGCTTTCTTGTAGGCACTGGAGGCTATCGCCATTACCAAACTCCCAAAGGTGATTCCGGCCTGGGCCGATCCATCAATACAATCTGGCGCCCCGGGATGGGCGCCAAGGTTAGGTTCCGGATTTGATCTTGGTCCAACTCCGGGTGATCAGGCGCTGCACCGAACGGGGATGTGCTTCCTGCACATACAGACGCTCAAGCACCGCCTGGGGGGGATAGACTGACTCGTCCTCGCGCACGGCCTTGTCCATGAACTCTCCCGCCTTGATGTTCGGGTTCGCGTAACCCACATAGTCGCTCACCTTGGCGATGACCTGCGGTTCGAGAATGTAGTTGATCAGGGCGTGAGCCTCTTTCACGTTGGTGGCATCGGCCGGGATCGCCATCATGTCGAACCAGAGATTGCCACCCTCCTTGGGGATGCTGTAGGCAATATTGATCCCCTTGCCCGCCTCCTCGGCCCGGGACGCCGCCTGCAGGATGTCGCCGGAGAAACCCGCCGCCACGCAGATGTTGCCGTTGGCGAGGTCACCGATGTACTTGGAGGAGTGGAAGTAGGCCACATAGGGGCGCACCTTGAGCAGCTGCTCTTCGGCCCGCTTGATGTCCGCCGGCTCATGGCTGTTGGGGTTAAGCCCCAGGTAGTTGAGGGCAGCCGGGATCATCTCGTCCGCCGAATCGAGGAAGGCCACGCCGCACTGGGAGAGCTTCTTCATGTTTTCCGGCTCGAAGATGGTCGCCCAGGAGTCAATCTTGTCGATACCCAGCACTTCCTTGATCTTGTCGACGTTGTAGCCGATGCCGTTGGTACCCCAGAGGTAGGGCACGGCGTACTGATGGCCCGGATCCACCTTCTCGAGCTGCTTGAGCAGCATGGGGTCCAGGTTGCTCAGGTTTGGCAGCAGGGTGAGGTCCAGCTTCTGGAAGGCCCCCGCCTTGATCTGCTTGGCCAGGAAATTGTTGGAGGGCACGACCAGATCGTAGCCGGTGCGTCCGGTCAGCAGCTTGCCTTCCAGCGTCTCGTTGGAGTCAAACACGTCATAGACGGTCTTGATCCCGGTCTTCTGCTGAAAGTCACTGAGGGTGGTCTCGCCGATATAATCGGACCAGTTGTAAAAATGAACCACAGGGGCTGCCTGGGTCAGATTTGCAAACCCCAGGGTCAGGGCCAGCGTTGCCATCTTGGTCATGTGCACTTATCAGTCCTCATTTGTGTGATTTTGCCAGTCGCGCATCCATACGCGCCGTCCAACCTGTCGGGTGGTCACCACCCTCCCGGCCGAACTGCGGACCGGGAGGGGTACTCGTCACTCTTACTTGCCTGACTTGATCTTGGTCCAGCTGCGGGTCATCAGACGCTGCACCTTGGCCGGCAGATCCGGGAAGGTGTAGATCTTCTTGAGGGTATCCGGCGTCGGGTAGATACCCGGGTCGGTACGGATCGCCTCGTCCACCAGCGGCGTGGCCGCCTTGTTGCCGTTCGGGAACTGCACCACGTTGGTGATGTTCGCGATCACGTCCGGCTTCATCAGGTAATTGATGAAGGTGTGGGCCGCCTCGACGTTCTTGGCATCCGCCGGGATGGCGATCATGTCGAAGAAGCTGCCAGCCCCCTCTTTCGGAATGGCGTAAGTCAGGCTGACACCGTTCTTGGCCTCGGCGGCACGCGCCTTGGACTGCTGCAGGTCACCGGAGTAACCCACTGCCACGCACAGGTTGCCGTTGGCCAGATCCGAAATGTACTTGGAGGAGTGGAAGTAAGCGGTATAGGGACGGATGGAGAGGAACAACGCCTCTGCCTTCTTCAGCTCGTCCGGCTTCTGGCTGTCCGGCTTGAAGCCCAGGTATTGCAGGGCGGCCGGCAGCATTTCGGTCGGCGAGTCGAGGAAGGAGACACCGCACTCCTTCAGCTTGGCCATGTTCTCCGGCTTGAACACCAGATCCCAGGAGTCCACCGGGGCATCGGCCCCCAGCACGGCCTTCACCTTCTCGGCGTTGTAGGCATAGCCGATGGTGCCCCACAGGTAAGGGATGGAGTATTGGTTGCCCGGATCGCTCGGTTCGAGCGCCTTGAGCAGGTCGACGTCCAGGTTCTGCCAGTTGGAGAGTTTGGACTTGTCCAGCTTCTGGAAGACACCTGCCTTGATCTGCTTGGCCAGGAAGGGGTTGGACGGTACGACGATGTCATAGCCCGACTTGCCTGCCAGCAACTTGGCTTCCAGCACTTCGTTGCTGTCGAACACGTCGTAGACCACCTTGATGCCCGTCTCCTTCTGGAAGTTTTCCAGCGTATCCGGCGCGATGTAGTCGCTCCAGTTGTAGACGTGCAGCACCTTCTCGTCGGCCATCGCCCCGGTACTCATCATGACCAGCGCCACGGAAGCAGCCATCATTCCCTTTTTAAAAGACATAGTCCTTGTCTCCTAAGCAAATTGTATGCGTAAGCCAACCTGCCCGGTTCCCGCCTATTCCCGCAGCTTTGCAGCCGTCAGGTCCAGACTGAGCCTGGCCAGTTTGACCAATTCATCCACCTGTTCCTCGGTGATCACCAAGGGGGGCGATATGATCATGGTATCGCCGACAGCCCTCATCACCAAGCCATTGTTAAAACAGAACTCCCGACAGGTCATCCCGGCATGGAGCTCGGCCGGGAAGCGACGTTTCGTCTGCTTGTCCTGCACTATTTCCAGCGCGGCAACCAGGCCTTTTCCACGGGTTTCCCCCACCAGCGGATGGTCCGCCAGCTCAGCCCAGCGGTGCTGCAAATAGGGGCCGATACTATCATGAACTCGCTTAACTATGCTCTCCCTTTGCATAAGCTGGATGTTGGCAATGGCCACGGCGCAGGCGACCGGATGGCCGGAATAGGTGAAGCCATGGTTGAACTCGCCCCCCTCTTCCACCAGCACCCTGGCTACCCTGTCCCCTACCATCACGGCGCCCATCGGCAGATAGCCGGAGGTAATGCCCTTGGCCAGGCACATGAGGTCGGGTTTGATGCCAAAACCTTCACTGGCAAACCAGTGACCGGTGCGGCCAAAGCCGCAGATCACCTCGTCGGCGATAAGCAGGATGCCGTACTGGTCGCAGATGCGCTGGATCTCGGGCCAGTAGCTCTCGGGCGGAATGATGACCCCCCCCGCACCCTGGATAGGCTCGCCGATGAAGGCGGCCACCTTGTCCACCCCCAGTGCCAGGATCTTCTCTTCCAGCTGGCGGGCACGGGCCAGACCGAACTCGTGGGCGCTCATGCCCTCTCCCTCACCGAAGTGATAGGGCTGGTCGATGTGTACTATGCCCGGAATGGGCAAGCCGCCCTGGGCGTGCATCCCCTTCATGCCGCCCAGACTGGCCCCCGCCACGGTGGAGCCGTGATAGGCATTGTGGCGGCTGATGATCACCTGCTTGTCAGGTTGTCCCTTGCTGGCCCAGTAGTGGCGCACCATGCGCAGCACGGTGTCGTTGCACTCGGAACCCGAGCCGGTGAAGAAGACGTGGTTGAGGTGGGAAGGGGTGATCTCGGCCAGCAGGGTGGCCAGCTCGGCAGCAGGGGGGTGGCTGGTCTGGAAGAAGAGGTTGTAGTAGGGCAGTTGCTGCATCTGGCGAGTGGCGGCATCCACCAGCTCCTGACGGCCGTAGCCCATGTTGACGCACCACAGACCCGCCATCCCGTCCAGAATGCGCTTGCCTTCGGAGTCTTCCAGATAGACGCCTTCGGCCTTGGTGATGATGCGACTGCCCTTCTTGTTCAGGGCCTGAAAATCGGTAAACGGATGCAGATGATGGCTGGCTTCCAGTTGCTGCCACTCACGGGTCGTGTGCTGCATTGCTTGCTCCTCGGTTCCTTCGATTCGGCGAATCTTGTCGCCATTCATGAGGGCACGGGTGGCCTGCCCGGTCACTGCCATTCACGGGGCTGGCACTCTCTTGCCTGCTCGATGCCTTTCCATGGGGCGAACATCGTCGCCAGTTGATTGCAGGTGACCCCCCTCTCCATTGCGAGAGCGGGCCTCACCTTTACTCGGTGCCTTCCGGGTCGCGGGCACCGCCGCGAGACGGGCCTTCGGCCCCTTGCTTGCGATATGACGGGGAGAGGCCTCCCCCGGGGACAGATCAGACGTTCAGCAGCAGGAATTCCCGTTCCCAGCGGCTGATCACGCCGAAATAGGTCTCGTACTCCTTGCGTTTGACGGCCACGAAGGCGCGGATGAAGCGCTCCCCCAGCATGTCCTTGATGGGTTCACACTGCTCCAGGTGGCTCAGCGATTCCTCCAGCGAGCGGGGCAGGCTGTAGGGCAGGTCATAGGCACTCGCCTTCATCTCCTGCATGGGTTCGAGCTTCTCCAGCATGCCGAGGTAGCCGCAGGCCAGGGTGGCGGCCAGGGCCAGATACGGGTTGGCATCGGCCCCGGCGAAGCGGTTCTCGACCCGACGTGCGCTCGGTTCGGAGAAGGGTACCCGCAGGCCGCAGGTGCGGTTTTCCACACCCCACTGAACGTTGCGCGGCGCACTCTCGCCAAAGGTGAGGCGGCGGTAGGAGTTGACGTTCGGCGCCAGCAGGGCGGTCACTGCCGGGGTGTATTTCTGCAGGCCGGCGATGAAATGCATGAACAGATCGGAGTTGCCCCCTTCGCTGGTACCAAACAGGTTGTTGCCATCCATGTCTTCCAGGCTCTGGTGGATGTGCATGGCGGAACCCGGTTCGTTGCTCATGGGCTTGGCCATGAAGGTGGCATAGATGCCGTGGCGATGGGCGGCCTCGCGCATGGTGCGCTTGAACAGAAACACCTGGTCGGCGAGATCGATGGCATCCCCGTGCAGGAAGTTGATCTCCATCTGGGCGGCGCCGGATTCGTGGATCAGGGTGTCCACCTCCAGCTCCTGGGCCTCGCAGTAGTCGTACATGTCCTCGAAGATGGGGTCGAATTCGTTCACCGCATCGATGCTGAACGACTGGCGGGCCGTTTCCGGGCGGCCGTTGCGGCCCACCGGCGGCACCAGTGGATAGTCGGGATCTTCGTTGCGGGTCACCAGGTAGAACTCCAGCTCCGGCGCCACCACCGGCTTCCAGCCCTGCTTCTCGTAGAATGACAGAACCCGGCGCAGCACGGAGCGGGGAGCGATGTCGATGAGCTTGCCGTTGACGTCAAAGCAGTCGTGGATCACCTGGGCGGTGGGCTCCAGCGCCCAGGGTACGAAACGAATGGTGTTGGGATCGGGATAGAGCTGCATGTCCCGCTCCAGCGGGTCTATCATGCTGTCGTCATCCGGGTACTCGCCGGTCACCGTCTGGGTGAAGATGACCTCGGGCAGCCGCATGCCCCCTTCGCGCAGAAACTTGTTGGCTGGAATGATCTTGCCTCGGGCATTGCCGGTGAAATCCGGAAACAGGCACTCCACTTCCGTGATGCGATTGCTCTCCATCCAGCCCTTGATACTGTCCATGTTAAACCCCGACTTTACGGTTGCCATTGTCAAGGGTGTCTAATATAAGGAACACCCTTGTTAAGAAAATGTAATAGACCACACCATAAAAGCCCGTGATAAAGGCCTTTGTCAAGCATCGGTGTTTAAAAAACTATAAACAACGGCCTGTATAATGACCAGCGCGGCACCAAATACTAAACACTTTGTGTCACGATCAGCCCACTGCAAGCTCGATGCCAACGGCGGCGGGATCTCGTTCGATACTCAGTCAGACCCTGTCGGAGAAGGCCCATTTCTTTGCAAGGGCGCACACTCCTTATCCAATTTCCTTTGCATGTCTGCATTTTTTTGGTACAAGGCCCGCCCTGATTTGCACTCTCCTGCATGGATTTGGTGCAAAACGGGATACAAGGGCTTGGTCTGACGACAGACAGCCCCCATCAATGGGTAACATTGGGAAACTGACTGGTAGCAAACCGTATGTGTGATTTCATGACAGAAGACCAACTGACCTTCTACAAAGGCCAGATCGAGCGACAAATCCTTGAGCTCGAAGAACGTCTCAACTCCCAGGCCAGCCAGGCTATCGCCACCGATACCAACGAGATGGCGGATGAAATTGACCGTGCCAGTGTCGAGGAGGCCCGTCGCCTGGAGCTGAACCGCATCGAGCACGACAAGTTGCACCTGCGCAAGCTGAAAGGGGCGTTGAAGCGGATCAATGAAGGGGATTTTGGCTATTGCGAATCCTGTGGCGACGAGATCTCTCTCAAGCGGCTGCAGGCCCGTCCCGAGTCCCGCTTCTGTGTTGAATGCCAGAGCACCAAGGAATTCAACGACACTCACGTGTTCCGTCGCGTCGCCTGATGCGGCGAACAAGCCCGGCCTCGGTACGAGCCGGGCACAGGGCAGGCCATGCCCGAAGATGACGCGGCCGGGTGATCCCCGGCCCCTTTCACAGCAAGAGCATGACAACTTCTGTTAGACTCCGGGCAAGTCCCGGATCCTACAGGAGATCAAAGCGTGAAATGGCTCATCAGGCTGTGCTTGTGCCTGCCATTGCTGGCACAAGCACAGACGCTCACCGTCAAGGTCCCCAGCCGACCGATCAACGATCTCGACAACGAATACCAGCTCAAGCTGCTGGAACTGGCGCTCAACCACGCCGGGCAGCCCTACAAGCTGGAGCGGGTCGACCTCAATCTCAACCAGTACAGCCTCCAGCAGGCGCTTGCCAAGGGCAAGGTCATCAATGTGTTCTGGATGGGTACCTCCAGCGCGCTGGAATCCTCCCTCACCGCAGTGCCAATCCCGCTGTTTCGTGGCCTGGAAGGGCTGCGCCTCTCCTTCATCCACGCCGATGCCCAGGAGCGGTTCAACCAGATCAACACCCTGGCAGACCTCAAGAAACTGAAAGCCGCCCAGGGAGTGGGCTGGGCCGACAACAAGATCCTGGAACTAGCAGGCATTCCCACCTATGCCGGGCGCTACAGCAACCTGTTTCGCCTGATGAATGACGGTGACAAGCTGGACTTCTTCCCCCGTGGTCTGGTGGAAATCTTCGCCGAACGCAGCGAGCTGGCGGCACAATATCCCAACCTGGTGATCGATCAGCACCTGCTGATCCGCTACCCCTTCGCCGAGTTCTTCTTCGTCAGCCCGGAATCGCCGAAGCTGGCCAAGGCGATCCAGACCGGCCTCGAGCGTGCCTATGCCGACGGTAGCTTCATGGCGTTCTTTCGGGAGAACCCCAAGATCCGCGAGGCCCTGGCCAGCGCCAATCTGGAGCAGAGAGTCACCATCGCCCTGCCCAATCCCGACATGACCCCCTTGCTCAAAAGCATTCCGGCCCAATATTGGGAATATCCACCGTCTCAGGAGTAAATGGGCACGATATCCGGCGTTGAGAATATCCACCGCTGCGAGCATGAGCAGACACGGCCTCCGGTGTTGGAAATATCCACCGCTGCGAGCGTGAGCAGACACGGTATCCGGCGTTAGGAATATCCACCGCTGCGAGCGTGAACGGACACGGCCTCCGACGTTGGGAATATCCGCCGCCGGGAGCGTGATCAGCCGCGGGTCATCCCATCCGGTGGGCGCAGCCCGCCGCAGACGCACAGGAACGCGAGGTCGCCCGTCCTCAATACGCGCACCAGGGAGGTGCCATGAAACGACTGGATGACTGGTTTCGCGACTATGGCCAGAGCCATCAACACCCCGTCAATGTGGCCATCCACAAGGTGGCGGTGCCAGGCATCTACCTCTGCATCCTGGCACTGCTCTGGTGCCTGCCCGCAGGTCCCCTGCCAGCGTCCCTCAACTGGGCGGAGCTGGCGGCCATCCCGGTGCTGGTCTTCTACCTGCGGCTGTCGTTGACGATCTTTACGGGGATGACGGCCCTGACCGCCCTGGGGCTGGCCTTCTGCCACGTCTGGCAGGGGCCGCTGCTGTGGCCTGCCCTTATCGGGTTCGTGCTGTTCTGGATAGCCCAGTTCGTCGGTCACCATATCGAGGGGAAACGCCCCTCCTTTCTCACCGACCTGCAATTCCTGCTGGTAGGCCCCGCCTGGGTGCTGGCCAGCCTCTATCGTCGTTTGGGCATCCCTTTCTGAGGGAGGCCAACAGGAGAGACCATGAGACATCTTCAGACCCTTGCTCGCACCCTGCCCCTGCTGCTGGGGGCACTGATGGCCGGCCCGGTGCTGGCCGACAAGGCCGATCCCGTCGGCGAGGTGAGCACCGCTTTCAAGCTCCTCGGACCCAACCACAAGATCCTGGTGGAGGCGTTCGACGACCCTAAAATCGCCGGTGTCGCCTGCTATCTGGCCCGCCCCAAGACCGGCGGCGTCAAGGGCGGACTCGGGCTGGCGGAAGATCCCTCCCACGCTTCCCTCTCGTGCCACCAGATCGGCCCCATCACCCTGCCCGCCAGGCTGAAGGCGGGGGAAGAGGTGTTCGACGTCAGCACCTCGCTGGTGTTCAAGGAGCAGAAGGTGGTGCGTTTTTACGACGAGAAGCGCAATGCCCTTGTCTATCTGACTTACAGCACCAAGTTGGTGGATGGTTCGTACAAGAGTGCAGTGAGTGCCGTCCCCATCATGCCCTGGGGTTGAAACAGCACCACTTATCCCGTGATGACGGTCACTATTTGTTGTAATTTAACCACATCATTATCTACGGAGAGCGCACCATGAGAGTCGCCGTTTTCAGTACCAAGAGCTACGACAAGGAACATTTCCACCAGGCCAACGCCCAGTACGGTTTCGATCTGGAGTTCTTCGACGTGCGGCTGGAGGCCAAGACGGCCCGTCTCGCCCACGGCTTCCCCGTGGTCTGCCTGTTCGTCAACGATGATGCCGACCGCGAAGTGCTGACCGAGCTGGCGCAGTACGGCACCAGGGTCATCGCCCTGCGCTGCGCCGGTTACAACAACGTGGATCTGGCCGCCGCCAAGGAGCTGGGACTCAAGGTGGTGCGGGTGCCTGCCTACTCCCCCGAGGCTGTTGCCGAACATGCGGTGGGCCTGATGATGACCCTCAACCGCCGCATCCATAAGGCGTATCAGCGCACCCGGGACGCCAACTTCTCCCTGGAAGGGCTGGTGGGCTTCAACATGCATGGCCGCACCGCCGGCATCATAGGCACCGGCAAGATCGGCATCGCCACCTTGCGCATCCTCAAGGGGTTCGGCATGCGCCTGCTGGTGAGCGATCCCTATCCGAACCAGGCGGCCATCGATCTGGGCGCCGAGTACGTGGATCTCGACACCCTATTCCGTCAGTCCGATGTCATCAGCCTGCACTGCCCCCTGTTCAAGGAGAACTATCACCTGCTGAACAAGGAGGCCTTCGCCAAGATGAAGGACGGGGTGATGATCATCAACACCAGCCGGGGCGGCCTGCTCGACTCCAACGCCGCCATCGAGGCCCTCAAGACCTCCCGCATCGGCGCCCTGGGGCTGGACGTCTACGAGGAGGAGGAAGACCTCTTCTTCGAGGACAAGTCCAACGAGGTGATCACCGACGACGTCTTCCGCCGCCTGTCTGCCTGTCACAACGTGCTGTTCACCGGTCACCAGGCCTTCCTGACCCGGGAGGCACTGCACGCCATCGCCGACACCACCCTCAGCAACATCCAGGCCATCGAGAGCCAGGGCCGCTCTGACAACGAAGTGGAGTGATCCCTGAGGCGTTGTCGCCACGCCATTGATCCCGCCGCCGGGTTGTGAGACCCGGCGGCATCGGGTAGGCTACCAGCCCTTTTTTGTACAGGAGTCTGGCCAGCATGTTCATCGGATTTGATTACGGTACCTCCAACTGTGCCGTCGCCGTGATGGAACAGGGCAGCCCCAGGCTGCTGACCCTCTCCGGTTCCCATTACCTTCCCTCCACCCTGCACGCCCCCCACCGGGACGCCATCGCCGGCCTCCTGGCCGAAGGGCTGGCCCCCGTCCAGCAGAGCGAATACCTCAAGCTGCGCGGTCCCGTGGTGACCCGGGCCCAGGCGGTGCGCCGCCAGATGCGCGAAGAGGGACTCATCGACGAGCTGAGCTTCGGCGGTGCGGCGCTGGCGCGCTATCTGGAAGAGCCGGACGAGGGCTACTACATCAAGTCCCCCAAATCCTTTCTCGGGGCCTATGGCCTCAAGGCTCCCCAGATCGCCCTGTTCGAGGACATCGTCTGCGCCATGATGCTGCACGTGCGCCGGGAGGCGGAGCAGCAGACGGGCAGCACCATCCGCCAGGCGGTGATCGGCCGACCGGTCAACTTCCAGGGACTGGCGGGGGAAGAGAGCAACCGCCAGGCCATCGCCATCCTGAGCGAGGCGGCACGCCTCGCCGGGTTCGAGCGGGTGGAGTTCCTCTATGAGCCGGTGGCCGCCGGCTTCGAGTTCGAAGCGCGCCTCACCGAGGATGCGGTGGTGCTGGTGGTGGACATCGGGGGCGGGACCACCGACTGCTCCGTGCTGCGCATGGGCCCGAGCCACCGTGACCAGCTGGATCGCAGCGGCGACCTGCTCGGTCACAGCGGCCAGCGCATCGGGGGCAACGACTTCGACATCCGCCTGACCGTGGAGGGCATGATGCCGCTGCTCGGCATGCACGAGACCCTCAAGACCGGCAAGCCGCTGCCCCATCCCCTGTTCTGGGACGCCGCCGCCATCAATGACGTCAGTGCCCAGAGCCGTTTCTACAGCCTGGATACCGCCCGCCAGTTGCAGGATCTCCAGCTCGACAGCCAGCCCGGCAGCAAGCTCCCGCGCCTCGCCAGCCTGCGGGCCCACAAGCTGAGCCATCAACTGGTGTGGCGCGCCGAGCAGGGCAAGATCGCCCTCTCCGACCACGAGCACAATCACCAGACCCTGAACGAGCTGGAAAAAGGGCTGGAGGCGGCACTCACCCGCCCCCAGCTGGCCAGTGCTTCCGCCCCCTTGCTGGAGAAGATTGGCGAGCTGATGGACGAGGCTATCCTGGCGGCAGGCGTGCAGCCTGACCGGGTCTTCGTCACCGGCGGCAGTGCCCGCTCCCCCCTCATCAAGGCCTTCATCCAGCAGAAACTGCCCAAGGTACCGCTGGAGGGGGGTGATGACTTCGGTTCGGTGGCCTCGGGCCTCGCCCGCTATGCCGAGCGCCTGTTTGCGGACTGAGACGGCCAGGGGAGCCATGGGCAACCGGTAGACAGGTTCGCTCGGGGCGGATGTTGCCATTTGCCGACACCCCCTCTTCCCCCGGGGCGACAGAAGCGGTCGGGCTCCTCCCCCCTCACCCTGCCGCCCGGGCCCGGGGACGGGTATGCTTGTCATACCCACCACCGGAGCCCCTTCAATGCCCAGATACCTGCTACTGCTGCTCGCCCTGCTTCTGCTCAGCGCCTGCAGCAGTGCTCCCCGCTTTGCCTCGCAAGATCTGCAACACCATCACTGGGTGCTCGATCGGCTGGATGGCCAGGCCATCGCCAGCCGCCGCAGCAATCCCCCCGACATCGAGATCGGTGAACACTTCACCGTCAACGGCATCGCCGGTTGCAACCGCTACTTCGGCCAGGGTCACCTCAAGGGGAACAAGCTCTGGGTCACCAGCCTCGGCAGCACCGCCATGGCCTGCCCCCCCGAACTCGATCTGATAGAGCAGGCCGTGCTCGCCACCCTGACGGAGGGGGCCACACTGAGCGGTTCCACCCAGACCCTGATCCTCCAGGGAAAACGGCACCGTTTGGAATACAGGCTTCAAGACTGGGTGTACTAGGGCTCACAAAACCGCTCGCCAGCAGGAACAACTGGCCAGGCTGTGGCACAATATGAGGCATTGTTAGCAATGGAGGCTGCCTCAGCCATGTCGATGGATCGCCTGTTTGGCAAGATCAAGCAACTGCCCACAATTCCGAAACTGCTGCACGAGCTGATGCAGAGTTTCAACGACGAGAATGCCCGCATCGACGAGATCGCGGCCAAGATCGCCATGGACCAGGTGATCAGCGTCAAGGTACTGCGGATGGCCAACTCCGCTGCCCTGCGCCGTGGCAATGAAATCACCTCCATCGAACAGGCGGTGATCCGCCTCGGTTTCAACCGCCTGCGCTCCGTGGTGGTCGCCTCCGGCATCATCAGCAGCTTCAAGGCCCCTCCCGGCTTTGACAAGCTCCACTTCTGGACCCAGACCTTCCAGGTCGCCACCATTGCCCGCACCCTGGCACAGCAGACCACCTCGGTGGATCCCGAGACCGCCTTCACCTGCGCCCTCATTCACAACATTGGCGAGCTGCTGATCCAGAGCACCCTGCCGGAAGAGGCGGGGCTTATCAATCTGGCCATCGAGAAAGGCAGCAGCCGGGTCGATGCCCAGCGGGAGATGCTGGGTTACGACTATGCCCAGCTCGGCGCAGAGCTGGCGCGGCGCTGGAACCTGTCGCCCGCCTTCGTGGATGCCATCGACCAGCAGCTCGACCCCCTCTCCCACGATCCGGTCAGCAAGGAGGCCGTGCTCATCCGGCTCGCCGTCTTCGTCTCCTTCGCCTGGCAGGCCGGCGTACCGGCACAGGCCATCATCGCCCGTTTCCCCAGAACCCTGGCTGACCAGCTGGGGCTGGATCCCGCCAGCCTGGCGGATCAGCTGGAGCAGCTCCACGAGCAGGGCAACGCCCTTGCCGATTTGCTGACCCAGTAGATGTACGACGGCCGATCAGCAGGAGCCGGATCCCCGTCTCATTCTGGCGGATCAGCTCGAACAGCTGCACGAACAGGGCAACGCCCTGGCCGATTTGCTGACCCAATCGCGTCACGGCAGACCGCCCAGCCAAGCCGGAAGCACCGTCTCATTCTGGCCGGTTGTCACATACACACGCCCATGGACGGGATAAGATGGCCTGCGCCCATCCCCCATTCCTGAGCCTCTCTGACACAGTAGATACCATGACCCATCCCTTCCTGTTTCACCCCCAGGCGGCACCCTGGTTCAAAGAGAGTGCCGACACCCTGCAGCTCACCCTGTTCAGCGAGCTGGACGCCCCCATCCGCGAGGTGTGGCTGCGCCACGAGCCGGACAACGAGGAGTATCTGGTCGCCATGACGCCGGTCGCCACCCGGGACAGGCTTCAGGTCTGGCAGGTCGAACTGCCGCTGGCCAGGGGGCAGGAGATCCACCTCTACTGCTTCAAGTGCCTCACCGACGAGGAGCAGTGGTGGCTGCACGGGGCAGGCGTCAGTGCCGCCATGCCGCCGCGGGAGCAGCATTTCCGCTTCAACAGCCATCACCAGCCCCCGGCCTGGGTGCAGGATCAGGTGTTCTACCAGATCTTCCCCGACCGCTTCTGCAACGGCGACCCGTCGCTGAGCGTCAAGCATCACGAGTACGAGTACAGGGGCAAGGCGGTCATCAGCAAGGCCTGGGGCGAGCCGGTCAGCCGCCACGAAGAGGGGCACGGCGCCTGTGAATTCTACGGCGGGGATCTGGCGGGCATCGACGCCAAACTGCACTACCTGCAATCCCTGGGGGTGACGGCGCTCTACCTCAACCCTATCTTCGATTCGCCGAGCAACCACAAGTACGACACCCAGGACTACTTCAAGGTGGATGCGCACCTCGGTACCAATGCCCAGTTTGCCGAGCTGACCCGCAACCTGCACCAGCGCGGCATGAGGATCATCCTGGATGCGGTGGTCAACCACACCTCCACCGAGCACCCCTGGTTCTGCCCGCCGCTGGGCGCCCAGAGCAACCCGGACTCCCCCTGGCGCAGCTTCTACACCTTCGATCAAGAAGGGGATTATGTTAGCTGGAAAGGGATCCGCAGCCTGCCCAAGCTGGATTTCTCAAGTGAACAGGTGCAGGACGCCGTTTATCGGGCAGACAACGCCATTCTGCGCTACTGGATGCGTGCCCCCTATCAGATCGATGGCTGGCGCTTCGACGTCATCCACATGCTGGGGGAGCGGGGCACTGCCGAGGGCAATCGCGGCCATGTGCGCGCCATTCGCGGCGCGGTGAAGCAGGAGAATCCGGACGCCTACGTCCTCGGCGAGCACTTCTTCGAGGCGAGCCAGTGGCTGCAGGGGGATCAGGAGGACGGCGCGATGAACTACTACGGCTTCGCCCACCCCATCCGCGCCTTCCTGGCGGGGCAGGACATCGCCTATCACCCCATCAAGATCAGCGCCACCGAGCTGGATCACTGGCTCAAGCTGGCGCGGGCCCATATTCCGTTCAAGAACCAGCTGGCCCAGTTCAACCTGCTGGACAGCCACGACACCGCCCGCTTCCTGCACCTGCTGGGGGAAGACAAGCAGCGGATGCGACTCGCCGCCACCCTGCTCATCACCTACATCGGTGTGCCCTCGATCTACTACGGCGACGAGGTGGGGCTCTCCGGCGGCAACGACCCGGACTGCCGCCGCTGCTTCCCCTGGGATACCACCGACTGGGATCACGTGCTGCACGACCACTATCGCCGCCTGATCCAGCTGCGCCGCCAGCGCCCGGCCCTGCGTCGGGGAGACATCCAGACCCTCTACGCCGGCCCCCACAGCTATGTGTTCGCCCGTACCCTGCAAAGCGATCAGGTGGTGGTCGCCTGCAACCGCCACCCCACGGAGCCGCGCACCATCAGCCTGCCCCTGTGGCAGACCGCCAGCCCCGCCAGCCGCTTCACCGACGCCTTCAACGGCGACAAGTTCGAGGTGGTGCAGGGGGAGGTGCAGCTCACGATCCCGGCCAACTCCGCCAGGGTACTGCTGTCGAGCTAGGGATAGCGGCAATAGAAAACCGGCGCTCGGGGCGCCGGTTTTTTTATGCCTGCATCCCCCGAAGTGGCGGATGCTGCCTCATCGCTGTTTTTCGATCCGATAGCCCTACGCCGCCATGTGTGATGCGACGAATACATCAAACATCATCTCTTCATCAGTAGTTGATGCTGACATAGGGGACTTCGGTCACATCCCACGCCTGCTTGAGGTAGACGGTGAGCACGAAGAAGAAGTTGGCCAGCAGGTTGGCGAAGCGATAGAGGATGGGATCGAAGCGCACGCCGCTCTCTTCCAGGCGTACCAGCAGACGCACCACCTTCTTGCTGCCACAGCGGCACAGGTGCAGGGTGGGAATGGGCTGGGGCCCCTGGGGCAGCACGAAGCCGGTCACCCGGCCGCGACTCGCCTCGTTGTAGTGATCGTACCGTCCCTTCAGCCAGTCCAGATCCTCCTCGAAGATGCCGAGCCGTCCCCGCACCGAGCCGTTGAGGTTGTAGATGAGCCGCTGCAGGGTCGCCAGATCCGCCATCACGGGCTGGGTATCCTCATCCGGTATCAGATGAGAGAGCACGGCCCCCACCTGGCAGCAGAGCTCGTCGGTGGCGATCTCGTAGTCGCACTGGAACTGGGTTTCGAAGATGAAGGGGTAGCAGAGCTCGCGCTTGTCTCTTGGCTTCTTGGGGTTCATGGCATCGCCGGGCTGGGGAAAAGGGCAGTGTGCCAGCCCGGGGACGGGCTGGCAAACACCCTGCCCCCGCCAGCATCACGGGGGCGTCGCCAGACTAGCCGGTCGCCATCTGCTGGCCAAGCAGCCGCATGGCCTCCAGCATCCGCTGGTTGAAGCCCATGAAGCCTGCCCCCTGGGTCGCCCCGTCCTGACCCCGCGCCGCCATCACGGTGGGCGTCAGCGCCTCCTGCTGGGAAGGGGCCAGCAGGGCATCGGCCTGCTGCTGCAACCGGCTGAGCCTCGGCAGGTAGTCCGCCAGGGGCTTGAGGCTCTCCTGCAGGGAACTGGCCCCCTGGTAGGTCTGACTCAACTTGGCCGATTGCTTGAGCTTGAGGGAGTAGGAGACCAGCTGGCTGTCATCCAGTTGCAGCCCGCTCAGCCCGTCCGCCAGGGTCTTGCCGTCGCCCCCCTTGAAGAACTGCCCGGCCAGCTCGTCCAGCCCCTTGACCAGGGTGCCGATGGCATCCATCTCGGCACTGTCGAGATCCCCCTCCAGGGAGAAGTCGAAGCTCTGGCTCGACTTGAGGCTGAACTGGCTGCCACCCCCGTCGCTCTGGGACTTGAACTGCCAGCTGTCGCTGAAGCGCAGCATCACCTTGTCCCCGTCCCGGGTCTCGATCTCGAGGAGGGCCTGCTGGCGGCTGGCCATCCTGGCATCCCCCAGATCCGTGGTCGACACCTTGCCGAAGAACTCCTTCTCGAACTCGTCGAGCCCCTTCTGGATCAGCTTGTAGCTCTGATCCATGCCGGTCTTGATATCCTCGTTGTCCGCCCAGTCACCGAGCTGCTTCCTGGCGTCACCGAAGCCCTTGTCCACCCCCTTGCGGGCCTGCTCCATCATCTTGGTCAGGTCGTCGTCGGACTTGCCGTCCGCACGGGCCGCGCCTATCCGCCCGGTGACGAACTGCAACACGTTGTCCGCCACCGACTGGAAATCGAACAGGGTCTCCGGAGTAACCTCCTGGGGCTCCTGCACCTTGGGTGCCTTGTAGCCCTGGCCGTTGATCTCCAGCGCAAATTGCAGCGCCTGCTGGATCAGCACCTGGGCCCATTTCGGGGGCTTGTTCAGGGAGACCTCATCCCCCTTGTCCGCCGCTTTCGACTCCGTCTGTTGAGGCGATTTGGGAGCAATGCCCACTCCCTTGGGTTGGGCTGTGCCCATGCCATCAATTTGCATCATTACTCTCCCGCCTATAGTGGTGGATCGGTTATCGGCCCGACTGGCCACTTCTTGACCACAAAAAACTTGGACAATCCGCAGCGGCCTTTTAAAATCCCCACCCTTTGGTTGGCTGCGGCCTTCCCCCGGTCTTTCCCCGGCTCAGCCCGGTGCATGCGAGGTATCCATGACTCAATCCCAGCCATCTTCCGCCGACGCCCAGGGCAGACGGACTCCTGCCGACTACCAGGCCCAGCTCGACGAGAAGCGCGATCGCCTCACCCAGCTGTTCGCCCCCTTCAATCCGCCTGCGCTGGAGCTGCACGCCTCTCCCGCCGAGCACTACCGGATGCGCGCCGAGTTCCGGATCTGGCATGAGGGGGACGACCTCTTCCACTGCATGTATGCACCGGCCACCAAGGAGATTATCCGGGTCGACAGCTTCCCCACCGCCAGCCTGCTCATCAACCGGCTGATGCCTGTGCTGCTGGCCGGGCTGCGCCCGCACCCCGTGCTGCGCAAGAAGCTGTTCCAGATCGACTATCTCTCCACCCAGTCCGGCCAGATCTGCGTCAGCCTGCTCTACCACCGCAAGCTGGAAGCCGAGTGGCAGCAGGCCGCCGAGGCGCTGCAGGCCGACCTGCGTGCCAAGGGGTTCGAGCTGCAACTGATTGGCCGCGCCCACAAGCAGAAGATCTGCCTGGGGGATGACTTCGTCATCGAACGCCTGACCGTGCAGGGGCGCGAGCTGGTCTACAAGCAGGTGGAAAACAGCTTCACCCAGCCCAACGCCGCCATCAACGAACAGATGCTGGGCTGGGCCCTGGACGTGACCAAGGGGAGCGAGGGGGACCTGCTGGAGCTCTACTGCGGCAACGGCAACTTCTCCATCGCCCTGGCGCAGAACTTTCGCAAGGTGCTGGCCACCGAGATCGCCAAGCCGAGCGTGGACTCCGCCCAATTCAACATCGCCGCCAACGGCGTCGACAACCTGATCATCCTGCGCATGTCAGCGGAGGAGTTCACCATGGCGATGCGCGGCGAGCGGGAGTTCAACCGCCTCAAGGGGGTCGATCTCTCCGCCTACCAGTGCAACACCATCTTCGTCGACCCGCCCCGGGCCGGTCTCGACGACGCCACCGTCAAGCTGGTGCAGGATTACGACAACATCCTCTACATCTCCTGCAACCCCGAGACCCTGCAGGCCAACATGGCGGTGCTCGGCGAAACCCACGAGATCGCCCGCTTCGCCCTGTTCGATCAGTTCCCCTGGACCCACCACATGGAAGCCGGGGTGTACCTGAAGCGCAAGGGCGGCTGATCCGGGCGGTTCCCCGGCTGCCCCATGGCAGCCGGGGCCGCTATGGCCACTGAAGGGCACGGATCCTGCCTCATCGCGCTGCCCCGACCCGCCACGGGACAAGTGGGGGCGGCCCGATGCCAACCGATTCATCCTGTCCCCCCTTCTCCCCTGGGAGAAGGGGCAAAAACCCCCGCATTGATTAGTTATCCCGGTGCAGAGCGCGGACGCAGCCGTTATGCTGGCGACACGCCCACTCACGCCATGACCGGGGAACCACGCCACCATGCCACGCGTTCTGTTTGTTGAAGACGATCCCGAGATAGGCCAGCTCATCAGCAGCTGGCTCGGTCGCCACGACATCGAGGTGCTGCTGGAGACCCGGGGTGACAGGGCACTCGACAGGGCCCTGGCCGAGCAGCCGGATCTGGTGCTGCTCGACATCATGCTGCCGGGGCAGGATGGCCTCTCCCTGTGCCGGGATCTGCGCCCGCGCTTTGCCGGCCCCATCGTCATGCTCACCTCGCTCGACAGCGACATGAACCAGATCCTGAGCCTGGAGCTGGGGGCCAACGACTACATCCTCAAGACCACGCCCCCCCCGGTGCTGCTGGCCCGGCTACGAGTCCAATTCCGCCAGCAGGGGCAGAGCCAGCAGGCCGTGGTCCCCGCCGCCCCGCCCCAGCGCCTGCAGTTCGGCCGCCTCCAGATAGACGGCCCGGGTCGGGACGTGCGCCTCGATGGAGAGAGCATTCCCCTCTCCACCGCCGATTTCGACCTCCTGTGGGAGCTGGCCTGCCACGCCGGCCAGATCCTGGGGCGGGAGGCGCTGTTTCGCAGCCTGCGGGGGCGCGACTACGACGGCCAGGATCGCAGCATGGACGTGGCCATCTCCCGTCTGCGCCGTCGGCTCGGGGATGACAGCAACAACCCGACCCGCATCAAGACGGTGCGCCAGAAGGGTTATCTACTCGTACCCCAGGCCTGGGAATGAGCTGGTGTCTCACACGCCTGCACACCAGAAGCCAGGGAATGACAGCAACAACTCGATCTGGATCAAGACGGTGCGCCAGAAAGGTTACCTGCTGGTGCCCCAGGCCTGGGAATAAGCCCCGCCGAATGACCTTGATGCTCTCAGCGCCCTTCTCCCCTTGCGGGAGAAGGGTTGGGGATGAGGGGCAACAAGGCAATGCCCAGACGCAATCCAGGCAAGAGGAGAGCCCCGATGCGACGCCTGTTTATCCAGTTCTATCTGCTGCTGATAGGCTGCTTCACCCTCGCCATTCTGCTCATCGGGCTGGTCTATCAGGTCAGTGCAGAGCGGGCGGGGGACCGTTATCTGGAGCGGATGATGCAGGGCTCCCTCGGCCTGCTCACTGGCGAGCTGGCCCGGCTGCCGCCGGAACACTGGGCCACCCGCACCGGCGAGCAGAGCCGCCAGCTCAATCTGCCGCTGCAGATCGGCGTCCTCGCCAACCAGCCCCTGGCCAGCGAGGATCAGGCCTTCCTCGAGGCGGGCAACATCGTCATCGTCGAGGAGGATGACACCTTCCTGCAGCGCATCCCGAACACCGACAAGGTGCTGATCGTCGGCCCCGTCCCCTACCTCTCCTACCTGCACGAGCTGCACTGGGTGGACGTGGGGCTGCTGCTGCTCATCGGCCTTTCCCTCGGCCTGCCCATCCTGCTCTGGCTGCGCCCCCACTGGCGCGGCCTGCAACAGCTCGAACAGACCGCCCGCCGGGTCGGCGACGGGGATCTCTCCTGTCGCACCGGTTTGCCGCCCGGCAGCAGCCTGGGCCGGGTCGGCCGTACCTTCGACCAGATGGCGGAGCAGTTGCAGGCCATGCTGGCCAGTCGCAAGCAGTTGACCGACGCCATCGCCCACGAGCTGCGCTCCCCCCTGGTGCGGCTGCGCTATCGCCTCGCCATGCTGGCCGAGCCTCCCTCACCCGAGGAGCAGCAGGGACTGGAGCGGGACCTCGGCGCCCTCGATGCCCTCATCGAGGAGATGCTCACCTATGCCAGGCTCGATCGCCCCGAACTGCCGCTGCAATGCAGCGATCTGGAGCTCGGCAGCTGGGCCGGCAGCCGCCTGGCCGACTGGCAGGCCCTGCGACCGGACAAGCGGCTCGACTTCGTGCGCCCGTCCATGGCTCTGCCCTGGCGCGGCGACACCCGATTGCTGGACCGGGCGCTGGAGAACCTCATCGGCAACGCCCTGCGCCATGCCACCAGCCAGGCAAGCCTCTGTATAGCGCGACAAGGGGACGACTATCTGCTGGAGGTGGCCGACGATGGCCCCGGCATCGATCCCGCGCTGGCCCCGCAAATCTTCGAGCCCTTCGTGCGCCTGGATCAGAGCCGGGACAGACGCACCGGCGGCGCCGGGCTGGGGCTGGCCATCGTGCGCAGCATCGCCCACCACCACGGCGGCGAGGTGCAACTGCTGCCAAGCCGCAGCGGTGCCCGTTTCTGCCTGACCCTGCCCGTACATTTGGATACAAACCGTCACCAGTCGCTCACTGAACCGCAGGTCGAACAGCCCTAGGATGAAGTCATGGAGAAACGCTCCATGTCATCAAACCGAACGAGGAACTGGAATATGAACAAGCTGATCCCCCTGACTCTGGCCGCTGTCTTCGCCCTGACCTCCGGCTTCACCATGGCCGCCACCCCGACCAAGGCCGCCGCTCCCCACGCCACCCAGACCAAGGTCGTGAAAAAGCATCACAAGGCTGCCCACGCCAAGGCGCCGGCCGTCAAGGTTGCCCCCAAGACCAAGTAAGCTGCCCGCTTCCGCCATGAAAAAGGGGCCCCCGACAGGGGGCCCCTTCTGTTTTTGCGCGCTTGCCGTGACTCAATCCAGCATGTAATCCGCCGGCAGTTCGATGCGGGCCACCCCGGAGGCAACCGCCGCCAGTGCCACGGCACGGGCAACCCGCGGCAGCAGGCGGGCGTCCATGGGCTTGGGAATGACGTAGTCCTTGCCGAAGGCGAGTTCACTCACGCCAGCAGCGGTCAGCACCTCGGCGGGCACCGGCTCCTTGGCCAGAGCACGGATCGCCTCCACTGCCGCGATCTTCATGGCATCGTTGATGCGGCTGGCACGGGCGTCGAGGGCGCCGCGGAAGATGAAGGGGAAGCAGAGCACGTTGTTGATCTGGTTCGGGTAGTCCGAACGGCCGGTTCCCATGATGAGATCCCCGCGCACTGCGTGAGCCAGGGCAGGCTTGATCTCGGGGTCCGGGTTGGAACAGGCGAAGATCACCGGGTTGGGGGCCATCAGGGCCACCGCCTCGGCGGGCAGTACGTCCGGGCCGGAGACGCCGACGAAGACGTCAGCCCCGTCGATGACATCCATAAGAGTGCGCAGAGGGGTGTCGTTGGCGAAACGCTGCTTGTACTGGTTGAGATCGGTGCGGCCGCTGTGGATCACACCCTGGCGGTCCAGCATGAAGATGTTGTGCGGCGCAGCCCCGCACTTGATCAGCAGATCCATGCAGGCGGTGGCGGCGGCGCCGGCGCCCATGCAGACGATGCGGCTGGTGCCAATCTCCTTGCCCTGCACTTCCAGCGCGTTGAGCAGCCCGGCGGCGGTGACGATGGCGGTACCGTGCTGGTCATCGTGGAACACCGGGATGTCGCAGCGGGCGATCAGTGCCTCTTCAATCTCGAAGCACTCGGGGGCCTTGATGTCTTCCAGGTTGATGCCGCCGAAGGTGTCGGCGATGGCGGCCACCGTATCGATGAACTGGGCGCTGGTCTCGTGCTTCACCTCGATGTCGATGGCGTCGATGCCGGCAAAGCGCTTGAACAGCAGGGCCTTGCCCTCCATCACCGGCTTGGAGGCCAGCGGGCCCAGATTGCCCAGCCCCAGGATGGCGGTGCCGTTGGAGATGACGGCCACCAGATTGCCCTTGCCGGTGTAGCGGTAGGCATCGGCCGGATTGGCGGCGATCTCGCGTACCGGTTCGGCAACGCCCGGGCTGTAGGCCAGCGCCAGATCGCGAGCGGTCTCGGCGGGCTTGGTGAGGGCGATGGCGATTTTGCCCGGAACGGGTTGGGCGTGGTAGTCGAGTGCCTGTTGGCGGAGATCGTGCTGCTGATCGGACATGGGGGACCCCGATACGGAAATGAATGAGTGATGCGTTGGCTCGCCAGCGGGCGAGGGCTGAGGATCATAAAGAAATCCCCCGCCCTTTCACAGCATAAAATATCGCTGGATAGCAATGACACGCTAGTCAGTAGCATGTCATGCCACCCAAAACTACCCAATTAGTTATAGACTCGATTTCAATCCATGACTGGAATGCCGGCTTTTGCCTCTGCCTGCCGGGCGATGGCCTCCGTCATCCCCTGGAAGATGAAGAGGTGAAACGGCAGCATGGCAAGCCAGTAGGCCAGCCCCCAGGCCCCCTGCGGATGCCAGTGGGCAGTCACCCGCAGCCGGGTCAGGCCGGACTCCAGGGGCTGGATGTTGAACTCCAGCCGACCGACGCCGGGGGCCTTCATGTTGAACAGCAGATCCAGCCTGCGTCCTTCATCCACCCCGATGATCTGCCAGGAGTCCAGCATGTCCCCCTTCACGAAGCGATCCGGGTTGGTGCGTCCCCGGGTCCGGGCCGGGCCGCCGATCAGGTGATCCATCCATTCGCGCACCACCCACAGCTCGTTCATGTAGAAGTAGCGCTGCTCGCCCCCCAGCTGCTGCAGCACCTGCCACACTACCTCGGGGGCGGCGAGGCAATCCGCCTCCCCGCTGGCGGTGCGGTCGTAGAAGCCATACTCGGGATGACGCCAGCGCAGACCAAGGGGCGTCTCCTCCCCGTGCTGCTCGGCACCGAGCCTCTGCTCCAGCGCCAGGCTCTCCGCCAGCGCCTCATCGAAGCTGAGCAGATGCTGGGGCAACAGGGCGCGCAAGGGGCCATCATCCGCCGGGATGTCGTGCTTGAGCCCCCCCACCAGCGCCTTGGCGATGGGCTGGGGAACCGAGGTGGCGAACTGCAGCCACCAGGCGGAGAGCCGGGGGCTCAAAAAGGGGATCGGAATGATGGGGCAGCGTTTGCCGATATGGGCTGCGAACTTCTGGAGCTGCTGCTGGTAGCTGAGCAGCTCGGGGCCGGCCGCATTGAAGATCTGGCCGTCCACCCCGTCGGCTTCCACCAGCCCGCCCAGATAGTGCAAGAGGTTGGAGAGGGCGATGGGGGGCGTGCGGGAGCGCACCCACTTGGGCGTCACCATCATGGGCAGGTTGTACACCAGATCCCGCATCACCTCGAACGCCGCCGAGCCGGGGCCTATGATGATGCCGGCACGCAGCTCTACCGTGGGCACCCCTGCGCTGCGAAACAGCTCGCCACAGTAGCGCCGGGAGTTGAGGTGGCGACTGTTGCAGGGCTCGGGCTGGATGGCGCCGAGATAGACGATGCGGCGCACCCCGGCGGCACGGGCGGCGGCGGCGAAGTTCTTCACTCCCTGCTGCTCCAGCCGGTGAAAACCGGCCCCCGCCCCCATGGCGTGTACCAGATAGAAGACGGTGTCGACCCCCGCCAGCGCAGGGGGCAGGGTGGCAGGCTTGAGGCTGTCGGCGAGGCGAAACGCCACCCCCTCCGGCAGACGGCAGGGACGACGGGCCCCGGCGATGACCCTGTACCCCAGACCCTGCAGATGAGGCACCAGGTAGGATCCTATGTACCCGGCAGCTCCCATCACCAGACATGTGTGCATCGGCTCTTCTCCCTTGGTTGAGCCAACACCATAGGGCAAAGCGGGGAATTACAGAATGGCGGCCAATAAAAAAGGCACCCGATGGGCGCCTTTTTCAGAATTCTTCAGAAGCAAGATTACTTCTTGGAGGTCAAGCCACCGAAACGCTTGTTGAACTTGTCTACGCGGCCGCCGCTAGAAACTTCTTTCTGCTTGCCGGTGTAGAACGGGTGGCACTCGGAGCACACGTCCAGGTTCAGATCTTTACCGATGGTAGAGAAGGTGTTGATGACGTTACCGCAAGAGCACTTGGCGGTGATGGCTACGTAGTCAGGATGGATACCAGCTTTCATGGACAACCTCAATTATCAGGCCGTGTCGCCATCCGATCTCTTGTCGGACACCACACGATTGTTGAACACAGTTTCAAAGGCTGCGAATAATATAGGAAACGCCTGAGATCAGGCAAGTGGCTTCGCAGAAAAAATAGGCAACCCCTGGTGAATTCTTCCCAAACGCTGGATCTGGTTCGTGTGGCTGTGCCGGTGCCGTTACGCCGTCATTTCGACTATCTCTCTCCTCTGCCCTTGCCTGCCCCCGGTTGCCGGGTCGAGATCCCGTTCGGCCCGCAGACCCTGGTCGGTCTGGTGGTGGATCACCCGACCGAGAGCCAGGTCCCCCGCAACAAATTAAAGCCCTTGAAGAGGGTGCTCGACAGCGCCCCCGTGCTGGGGCCCGACATTCTGGCGCTGATGGCCTGGAGCGCCGGTTACTACCAGCACCCGTTGGGGGAGGTACTGCCCCACGCCCTGCCGGTGCTGGTGCGCAAGGGGGAGCCCGCCGCCTATCGGGAGCTGGAGTTCTGGTTTGCCACCGATGCGGGCATGGCCATCGACCTCAACGAGCTCAAGCGGGCGGCCAAGCAGCAGCAGGCCCTCGCCTTGCTGCGCAAGGGGCCGCAGACCCCCTCCGCCCTCAAACAGGAGGAGATCCAGAGCGCAGCCCTCACCGCGCTGGAGAAGAAGGGACTGCTGGAGAAGCGCTCGCTGGAGCCGAGCCATGATGGCGACTGGGCCACCCACTTCGAGCCGGGTGAGGGGCTGCGCCTCAACGGCGAGCAGGCGCTGGCGGTCGCCGCCGTCACCAGCCAGAGCAACAAGTTCGGTGCCTTCCTGCTGGACGGCATCACGGGCTCCGGCAAGACCGAGGTTTACCTCAGCATCCTCGAGCCCCTGCTCAAGGCGGGCAAGCAGGCGCTGGTGATGGTGCCGGAAATCGGCCTCACCCCCCAGACCATCAACCGCTTCCGCCGCCGCTTCAACGTGCCCGTGGTGGCGATGAACTCCGCCATGAACGACAGGGAGCGGCTCGATGCCTGGCTGGCCTGCCGCGACGGCGGTGCCGCCATTCTGATCGGCACCCGATCCGCGGTGTTCACGCCGTTCAAGGACCTCGGCATCATTATCATCGACGAGGAGCACGACGGCTCCTTCAAGCAACAGGACGGCTTTCGCTACCACGCGCGGGATCTGGCGGTGATGCGGGCCCATCGCGCCGGCATTCCCATCCTGCTTGGATCTGCCACCCCGTCGCTGGAGACATTGCACAACGCCCGCAGCGGCAAGTATCACCACCTCACGCTCACTCGCCGCGCTGGAAACGCCCAGACCGCTCGCCAGGTGATCCTCGACATCAAGAACGTGCGGCTGCAGGCGGGGCTCTCCCCCCAGCTGGAACAGCTGATGGCCAAGCACCTGGCGGCGGGCAACCAGGTGATGCTGTTTCTCAACCGTCGTGGCTATGCCCCGGCTCTTATCTGCCACCAGTGCGGCTGGAGTGCCGCCTGCGAGCGCTGTGACGCCTGGTACACCTGGCACCAGGCCGGGCGGCGGCTGCACTGCCACCACTGCGACAGCGTGCGTCCGCTGCCCCACCACTGCCCAGAGTGCGGCAGCAGCGAGCTCATCGGCTCCGGGGTCGGCACAGAGCAGCTGGAGCAACTGCTTGGCACCGTGTTCCCGCAATATCCGGTGGTGCGCATCGACCGGGACAACACCCGCCGCAAGGGGGAGCTGGAGACCCACCTCGGCGACATCAAGGCGGGCAAGTACAAGATCCTGATCGGCACCCAGATGCTGGCCAAGGGCCACCACTTCCCGGACGTGACGCTAGTGGGCCTGCTGGACGTGGATGGCGCCCTGTTCAGCGCCGATTTTCGCGCCGCCGAGAAGCTGGCCCAGCTCTACACCCAGGTGGCGGGCCGGGCTGGTCGCGCCAGCAAACCGGGGCTGGTGGTGCTGCAGAGCCACCATCCCGAACACGCCCTACTGCAGGATCTGACCCAGAACGGCTATGGCCACTTCGCCGACACGGCGCTGAAAGAGCGCCGCCTGCTGGGGCTGCCACCGTTCAGCCATCAGGGACTGTTCCGGGCCGAGGCCAACGGCCGCGACGAGGTACAGCTGTTCCTCAGTCGTCTCGCCGATACCCTGCGCAGCGCCCGCTATCCCCAGGTGCAGGTGCTGGGGCCCATCAGCGGCTTCATGGAGCGCAAGGCGGGCAAGTTTCGCATGCAGCTGCTGGTGCAGGGGCCCAGCCGGGCACCGCTGGCCCAGTTGCTCGACTGGGCAGTGAAGGAGCTGGAGGGGTGGCCCGAGACCAAGCGGGTGCGCTGGAGTCTGGATATCGACCCCACGGAACTGAACTAGCGCGGCTCTGCCAGCACGGCCTCCGCCAACACCCTGGCCTGTTCCAGAGCCAGGGGCTGCTGATAGCTGTGGGCCATCACCACGGCCCCTTCCAACAGCAGGCATAATCCGGTGGCCTGCACCTCGGTGCATTCGAGGGCCTCCCTGACCCAGTTCAGCAACGCCCGCTTGTGGGCCACCACCAGCTTGCGTACCGGGTGGCGAGGATCGGAGAACTCGGCGCTCGCGTTGATGAAGTTGCAGCCGTAGAAGTCGCTGCGGCCAAACCAGTCCGCAAAGCCATCGAGCAGCGCCAGCAACCTGGCCTCCCGTCCCGACACCCCATCCATCCTGGCATCAAGCAGGGCAAAGAACTCCGCATCCCGTGCCATCAGCACCGCTTCGATCAAGGCATCCTTGGTGGGGAAGTGGCGATAGAGGGTGCGTTTGGTACTGCCCGCCTCGGCCCAGATGCGATCGATGCCGGTGGCGTGAAAGCCGTGACGATTGAACAGCCGATAGGCTGTCGTCATCAGCTGTTGCCGTTTTTCGCTCATGGTGACTTTCCTCTTGAAGTACACCGATCTGTCTACCTAATGTCGCAGGCTGGATCAAGTGATCCGGCACAGACAGGAGACAGGAAATGGAAACAAGACGATGGCGAAGTGCCTGGCTGGCAGGGCTCGGTGCCTGCCTGGCCATAATGTTGCTCGGCTGGCTGGACATGAGCTGGCAGTCGACCCTGTTGATGGCACCGTTCGGGGCAAGCTGTGTGCTGCTCTTCTCACTGCCGGACAGTCCGCTGGCCCGTCCGCTGAACGTGCTGGGAGGCCACCTGTTATCGGCCACCGTGGGGTTGGTGGTGCAATTGCTCCCGCTACCGATGGAGCTCAAGCTGGCGCTGGGTGTGGGCCTGTCCATTGCACTCATGCAGGGACTGGGGCTGATCCACCCCCCTGCCGGAGCCAATCCACTGTTGATCCTGCTCACCACCCAGTCCTGGCCTTTCCTCTGGCAAACAGTGCTGCCCGGCGCCTTGCTGCTGATCATGGTGAGCCATTGCGCCAGGCGGCTGCAAACGTCACGGCTCACACCCACATAAACAACGAGGGGGCCAAGGCCCCCTCGTTGTTTAATAGCAAGGCAAAGATGGCTTATTCGGCGACCTGGGAGACCCCGGTCAGGCGCACCTCGACCCGGCGATCCGGGGCCAGGCAGGCGATCATCTGCGCCTTGGCGCCATCCGGGCAGCTGCCCCCGGTCACGGGCGAAGACTCTCCCCGCCCTTCGGCACGCACCTTGTCGGCAAACAATCCCTTGGCGATGAGATAATCCGCCACCGTGCGGGCACGCTGTTCGGAGAGGGACTGGTTGTAGGCCTCCGAGCCGATGCGGTCGGTATGACCGATCACCGTCGCCACCCCGTCTTTCGGATTGGCCGCCAGGATCTGGGCAAACAGGTTGTCGAGGGCCTGACTGGCGGCCGGCTTCAGGGTCGCCTTGTTGAACTCGAACAGCACATCGGAATCCAGGCTGAACTGCTTCTCCACCAGCACGGGGGCCGGGGCGGGCGCAGGTTCGGGCGCAGGCGTTGGTGCCACCGGCTCGTCGCCGATCTGGCCGAAGCGATAGAGCATGCCGACCGACAGCAGGCCGTTGTCCATCTCGATGCCTGACTCGTCGAGGGAAGTCTTGCCAAGGGGGGTGGTGTACTGGTATTCGAGGCGGGCGGCCCAATCCTTGTCGATGGCGTATTCGACCCCCAGCGCCCCGACAAAGGCTGCACCATGATATTTGTTGCCCTCATGGGATTCGGAGAGGCTGCTGGTGCCATCGCTGGCCCTGACGTTGAGTGAGCTCTCGGTCCAGGCATAGGCCCCCCCGAGACGGCCGTAGATATCCAGAGCCGAGGTTGCAGGCAGGATGATCTTCATGGTGGCCTGCACCATCTGGGCCTTGGCCTCGCCATCGAGTGCGAAATCAACCCCGTTGCCCGAGTAGTGCTTGTCCACCTGATACTTGCCGAGCCAGTCATAGCCGAGCTCAACCGCCACGTTTCTGTTCACCTGATAACCGGCAAACAGCCCCAGACCGAGATCATCGCTGTTCTCGTTCACCTTGGTCGCATCGAACAGCTCTTCGACCTGAGCGTTGTAATCCACCCCGTAATAATTTGACCAGCCGGCCTTGCCGCCGACATACCAAGTGTTGTCCTGGGCGGCAGCCTGCACCGTCCCTGTTGCCATCAAAGCGCCGATCAGGACGGCGAGCATAGATCTGTTCATGGATGAGCCCCTGCAATGAATTGTTATGACGCTGCTGCGTCTCTCTTCCCTGACGGGGCCCTGAACCCAAGCCCCGCATTCAGATTATCCCATCTGCAACCAGCCTCAAACGACCAGGGACTCAGGAGTGTGATATTGGCGACATTATCAGCCACCGTGCCCCCAATCATGGGGGCCGGCGCGTTGCCCATAAAAAAACGAAGAGCCGCGCTCTTCGTTTTTCATCTGGCAAGGGGATGGCTCCCCGCTCACTGACTGCCCTGGCTCGCCAGGAACAAGCGGTAGGCGGGATCCTCGCTCACCTCTTTCCAGCCGTAGCCAATCTCGTGCAGGTAGTCGTGGAAAGCCGCCACGTCCTCGTCCGGCAGCTCGAAGGCGCAGAGCACCCGTCCGTAGTCGGCGCCGTGGTTGCGGTAGTGGAACAGGCTGATGTTCCAGCGACAGCCCAGGGTCTCGAGGAAGCGCATCAGGGCCCCCGGCTGCTCCGGGAACTTGAAGCTGTAGAGACGCTCACCGAGGGGCCGGGCCGGGCGGCCGCCAATCATGTAACGCACGTGGTTCTTGGCCAGCTCGCTCTCGGTCATGTTGACCACCGGATAACCGTTGCCGCCGAGCTGATCGATGATCTGGCCCAGCTCCTCGTCACCGCCGGTGAGGCGCACCGAAACGAACAGCGACGCCTGCTCGGCATCCGCATAGCGATAGTTGAATTCGGTCACCATGCGCGGCCCCAGCTGACGACAGAAGTCGAGGAAGGCCCCCTTGCGCTCGGGGATGGTCACCGCCAGCATGCCCTCGCGCTTCTCACCGATCTCGCAGCGCTCCGACACGTAACGCAGGCTGTGGAAGTTCACGTTGGCGCCGGACAGAATGGCCGCCATCCGCCCCCCTTTCACCTGCTCTCGCTCGCTGTACGCTTTGAGGCCTGCCAGGGACAAGGCCCCCGACGGCTCGGCGATGGCGCGGCAGTCGTCGAAGATGTCTTTGAGCGCGGCGCAAATCTGGTCGTTGGAGACGGTCACCACCTCGTCCAGATACTGGTTGCACAGGCGGAAGGTCTCGGTGCCGATACGCTTGACCGCCACCCCGTCCGCAAACAGGGAGACCCGTTCCAGGTTGACCGGCTCGCCGGCCGCCAGCGCGGCCTTGAGGCAGGCGGACCCCTCCGCCTCCACCCCGATCACCTTCACATCCGGCAGCAGTTGCTTGATGTAGACCGCCACCCCGGCGGCCAGGCCGCCGCCGCCCACCGGCACGAAGACGTGGGTGAGGTGGGTATCCTGCTCCAGTAGCTCCTTGCCGATGGTGCCCTGGCCCGCGATCACCTCGACGTCGTCGAACGGCGGGATCAGGGTGTAGCCCTCCAACTCGGCGAGTCGGCGGCTCTCGCCGTAGGCCTCATCGAAGCTGTTGCCAAACAGCATGACGTTGCCGCCCTGACGGCGCACCGCGTCGATCTTGATGTCCGGCGTGGTCTTGGGCATCACGATGATCGCCTTGATGCCGAGCTTGGCGGCCGACAGGGCGACCCCCTGGGCGTGGTTGCCGGCGGAGGCGGCGATGACGCCGCGTTCTTTCTGCTCCTGGGTCAGGGTGGCGATCTTGTGGTAGGCGCCGCGCAGCTTGAAGGAGTGAACCGGTTGCAGATCCTCCCGCTTCAGGCTGACGTGATTGCCAAGCCGCTCGGAGAGTTTCTTCAGGGTTTGCAAAGGGGTGACCCGCGCCGCCTCGTAGACGGGGGAGAGCAGTACCTTGCGTAGATAATCCGCCGCAGAGACCATGGTTTATACCCCCGTCTCGTGGCGAAGGGCGCGCAATGCGCCCATATCATGACAGTTCATTCTCTCACTCCCCCAGCAGGGTGCGATCGCGCACCGCGCCCTTGTCGGCGCTGGTGGCGAACATGGCGTAGGCACGCAAGGCAAAGGAAACCTCGCGCTGACGATCGACCGGCTTCCAGCCACGGGCAGAGACGGCGGCGCGACGAGCAGCCAGCACGCTGTCTGCCACCTCCAGCACCATGCTGCGGGCCGGGATGTCGATGTTGATGATGTCGCCATCCTCCACCAGACCGATAGTGCCACCGGAGGCCGCCTCCGGGGAGACGTGGCCGATGGAGAGACCCGAGGTACCGCCGGAGAAGCGACCGTCGGTGATGAGGGCGCATGCCTTGCCCAATCCCATGGACTTGAGATAGGTGGTGGGATAGAGCATCTCCTGCATGCCGGGGCCCCCTTTCGGGCCCTCGTAGCGGATCACCACCACTTCACCGGCTTTCACCGTGCCGTCCAGAATGCCGCTCACCGCGCTCTCCTGGCTCTCGAATACCCGGGCCGGGCCGCGGAAGGTGAGGTTCTCCTCGTCCACCCCGGCGGTCTTGACGATGGCCCCGTTGAGGGCGAGGTTGCCAGCGAGGACCGCCAGGCCACCTTCCTGGCTGTAGGCGTGCTCGAAGGAGCGGATGCACCCCTCGGCGCGGTCCAGATCCAGCTCGGGCCAGCGGCAATCCTGACTGAACGCCTTGGTGGTACGGATGCCGGCAGGACCTGCACGGTAGAAGTCGTGAACCCCCTTGTCATTGCTGCGGCTGACGTCATATTCGGCCAGCAGCTCCACCAGGGAGGAGCCCAGCACGTTGCGGGTATCCCCGTGCACCAGGCCCGCTTTTTCCAGCTGACCCAGGATGGCGACCACGCCGCCGGCGCGGTGCACGTCTTCCATGTGGTACTTCTGGGTGGAAGGCGCCACCTTGCAGAGCTGGGGCACCTTGCGGGACATGCGGTCGATGTCGGCCATGGTGAAGTCGACACCCGCCTCCTGGGCTGCCGCCAGCAGGTGCAGCACGGTGTTGGTGGAGCCGCCCATGGCGATGTCGAGCGCCATGGCGTTCTCGAACGCCGCCTTGGTGGCGATGTTGCGCGGCAGTGCCGAGGCATCGTCCTGCTCATACCAGCGCTTGGCCAGAGTGACGATACGCTGGCCCGCCAGCTTGAACAGCTGCTCGCGATCGGCGTGGGTCGCCAGCAGGGAGCCATTGCCCGGCTGGGAGAGACCCAGTGCCTCGGTCAGGCAGTTCATGGAGTTGGCGGTGAACATGCCGGAGCAGGAGCCGCAGGTGGGGCAGGCGCTGCGCTCGATCTGATCGCTCTGTGCATCGGAGACCTTGGGGTCGGCGCCCTGGATCATGGCGTCCACCAGATCCAGCTTGATGATCTGGTCGGAAAGCTTGGTCTTGCCCGCTTCCATGGGGCCGCCGGAGACGAAGATCACCGGGATGTTGATGCGCAGGGCAGCCATCAGCATCCCCGGGGTGATCTTGTCGCAGTTGGAGATGCAGACCATGGCGTCGGCGCAGTGGGCGTTGACCATGTACTCCACGGAATCGGCGATGAGCTCCCGGGACGGCAGGGAATAGAGCATGCCGCCGTGGCCCATGGCGATGCCGTCATCCACGGCGATGGTGTTGAACTCCTTGGCGACGCCGCCGGCGGCCTCGATCTCCCGGGCCACCAGCTGGCCGAGATCCTTGAGGTGCACGTGACCGGGCACGAACTGGGTGAAGGAGTTGACCACGGCGATGATGGGCTTGCCGAAATCCTGATCTGTCATGCCGGTGGCACGCCAGAGGGCGCGGGCCCCGGCCATGTTACGTCCGTGGGTGGTGGTGGCGGATCTCAACTTCGGCATTGTCTCTACTCCCTGAATGCCCCTGGGGCGCATTGTCTTTCAACATGAATGTGTGATTCGCGGATCGGGAATCGATCCTGGTGAAGGCACCTCGGGGAGCCTTCACCGGAAGCGACTCGGGGAGGCGTGACGCCTCCCCGCTATCATCAGTCGTTGACCGGCGTCAGCCAGCCCCACTTGTCTTCGGTCTTGCCGTTGAACAGGCCGAAGAAGGCGTTCTGCAACTGCTCGGTCACCGGGCCACGGCAACCGGCGCCCACCTTCATCCGATCCACCGAGCGCACCGGGGTCACCTCGGCGGCGGTGCCGGTCATGAAGATTTCGTCTGCGACGTACAGCGCTTCACGGGGCAGCGCCTGCTCGCGTACCTCGTAACCCAAGTCGCGCGCCAGCGTCATGATGGTGTCGCGGGTGATGCCGGGCAGGATGGCGGCGGTGGCGGGCGGGGTGAACAGCACGCCGTTCTTCACCAGAAACAGGTTCTCCCCCGCCCCTTCGCTCAGATAGCCGTTCACATCCAGCGCCAGCCCCTCGGCGAAGCCGTTGCGCTTGGCCTCGCGGCTGATGAGCTGGGAAGAGAGATAGTTGCCCCCCGCCTTGGCACCGGTCGGGATGGTGTTGGGAGCGAGCCGGTTCCAGGAGGTGACGCACACATCCACTCCGTTTTTCAACCCCTCTTCACCGAGGTAGGCGCCCCAGGGCAGGGCCGCGACCATGAGGTCGGCCTTGGCATCCAGCGGCGGATGCAGCCCCAGCCCCACGTTGCCGACAAAGGCCAGCGGGCGCAGGTAGCCGCTCTTCAGGCCGTTCTCGCGCACCACGGTGCGGCAGGCTTCATTCACCTCAGACTCGCTGTAGGGGACGTCCATCCAGTAGATCTTGGCGGAGTCGAACAGGCGGCGGGTGTGCTCCTGCAGGCGGAAGATGCAGGTCCCCTTGGGAGTGTCATAGGCCCGCACCCCCTCGAACACCGAGGAGCCGTAGTGCAGGGCATGGCTCATGACATGCACCTGGGCATCCTGCCAGGGGACCAGCTTGCCGTTGAACCAGATGTATTGGGGGTGGGCGGCGGATTGGGAAGGCTGTGACATTGGCTTGGCTCCTTAAGCTCTGATCCGGGGTTGCTGTTCCAGTGCATCGACCCGGGAGACATCCACCAGCTTCACCAGCTGGCTCCACAACTGCTGGATGGGACGTACCGATTCGACAGTAACCGTGATCCGCAGCTGTTGGCAATCCTGCTCCATGTTGAGGGCGCAGAGATTGAAACCGCGGTGACGGACCACCCGCAGCACCCGTTCCATCACTTCGGGTCTGGGTTGGGCATGGATTTCCAGGGTGCTGGTATTGAGCTGGTTCATGGGCGTTGCTCCATCATCTTGTGGTTGGCGACTCCTGGCGGAACCAGGGGCCAGACATTTTCTTCCTCTGAAATAGCCACATGCAGCAGATAGGCACTCTCGCTCGCCAGCAGGCGATCCAGTGCCGGACCTATCTCTTCCTTGCATGTGATGGTCTCGCCGGGAATGCCGAAGGCAGCGGCCAGGGCGACGAAATCGGGGTTGTCGGACAGATTGGTCTCGCTGTAGCGACCGTCGAAGAACAGCTCCTGCCATTGGCGCACCATGCCGAGGCGCTGGTTGTCCAGCAGCACCATCTTCACCTTGAGCCGGGCCCGGCGGATGGTGCCGAGCTCCTGCACGTTCATCATGAAGGAGCCGTCGCCGCTCACCAGCACCACCTCGTCATCGGGGCGCGACATCTTGGCGCCGATGGCGGCGGGCAGGCCGAAGCCCATGGTGCCGAGGCCGGCACTGGAGAGGTGGTTGCGCGGGCTGGTGAAACGCATGTGCTGGGCCACCCACATCTGGTGCTGACCCACGTCGCAGGCCACCACGCTGGTGTCAGGTAGCTGGCTTGAAAGCTCTTTGAGCAGGGCCGGGGCGTAGATGGCCTGACCCGGATGGTCGTAGCGGAAGGCGTATTCCCGAGCCATGGTGGCGCAGTGCTCGCGCCAGGGGTCGAGGGTCAGCGTCATCGCCAGGGCGGGCAGCACACGCTTGAGATCCGTGGTGATCCCCACATCGGCGGCGCGGCGCTTGCCGAACTCGGCGGCGTCCACATCCAGGTGGATCACCTTCGCCTCGGGGGCGAACTCCTCCAGCTTGCCGGTCACCCGATCATCGAAACGGGCGCCTACTACCACCAGCAGATCGCACTGCTGTACCGCCAGGTTGGCGGCCTTGGTACCGTGCATGCCGAGCATGCCCAGATAAACGGGGCTGTCGGGGTCGAGGGCACCTATCCCCTTGAGGGTGGTGACCGCCGGCATCCCCGTGGTGGCGGCAAAGTCGCGCAGCTGCTGCTCGGCATTGGCCATGCCCACCCCACCACCGACGTAGAGTACCGGACGCTCGGCACCGGCCAGCAGGGTGCGGGCGACCGTCAGCTCGGCCGGATTCAGGGGCTCGGGTTCCTCCACGGCAAACAGCGGGCTTTGAGAAGGAACGGCGGCCAGCTGCACATCCTTGGGCAGGTCGATGAGCACGGGACCCGGACGCCCTTCGGTGGCGATGGCGAAGGCTTCGGCAATGACCCGTCCCAGATCCGCCGGGTCAGTCACCATGAAGGAGTGCTTGGTGCAGGAAAGGGACATGCCGAGCACGTCCACTTCCTGAAAGGCATCGGTACCGACGGCGGCGCAGGGCACCTGGCCGCTGATGGCCACCAGCGGTACCGAATCGAGCAGTGCCTCCGCGAGGCCGGTGACCAGGTTGGTGGCGCCGGGGCCAGAGGTGGCGATGCAGACCCCCACCTGACCGGAAGCGCGGGCATAACCCACCGCAGCCATGGCGGCACCCTGCTCGTGGCGGCAGAGCTGATGGGCCAGGCCACCGTCATACAGGGCGTCATAGACCGGCATGATGGCCCCGCCCGGGTAACCAAACACCTGGGTCACCCCCTGTTTTTTGAGAGCCTGTACCAAAAACTGCGCGCCGTTCATGTGGAAAATCCTGTCCTTTGGTCGAAAAAAAACCCCCGGGCCGTGAGGCTCGGGGGTCGCTTGTTTCGTTCTGTCCGGTGGTGGGTCTATCCCTTGTTCCGTGCAGCCAAACGAGCCCCGAGCGGTGAGATAATAATCACCACTAGGACCACAATAATGCTGACGAAACGGGAGGCCATGTTCATAGTTACAACCGGAAATCCTGTGAAATGGGAGCGGAGCTTGCCGCGAATGACTATTAGAACTAGCACGGTGATTTTTATTAGGCAAGCACTTTTTACCTGACAAGACTCTGATTTTAACTGCTCTGAAACCTGACAACTGGAACAAAAAACTAATAAAAAACGGTTAACCAGCATATACATCAAACCAAGGACGGTATTTATGTCATTAGCTGTTGTTTATAGCCGTGCCAGCCTGGGGATAGCGGCGCCGCAAGTCACGGTGGAGGTGCACCTCTCCAACGGCCTGCCCGCCTTCAACATGGTGGGGTTGCCGGAAACCTCGGTGAAGGAGTCGCGGGATCGGGTGCGCAGTGCCCTGCTCAACGGCAATTTCGAATTTCCGGCCAAGCACATCACGGTCAACCTGGCCCCTGCAGATCTGCCCAAGGAGGGGGGCCGTTTCGATCTGGCCATCGCCATCGGCATTCTCGCTGCTTCCAAGCAGATACCCGCAAAGTACCTACTCGATCACGAATTTTTAGGGGAATTGGCCCTGACGGGCGAGATCCGCCCCGTGCTTGGGGTGCTCCCCTCGGTGCTCGCCTGCCGCGACGCGGGGCGCACCCTACTGGTCCCACGGGAGAACGGTCCGGAGGCTTCCCTCATACAGGATGCCGAGGTGCGCACCGCCCACCAGCTGCTGGCGGTCACCGCCTGGCTGGCGGGCCAGTACGAACTGCCACTGCCGGAACCCCAGAGCGCGGAGACCCTGCCCGACGTGCCGGATCTGCAGGACGTGATCGGTCAGTCCCAGGCGAAGCGGGCGCTGGAGATCGCCGCAGCTGGCAGCCACAACCTGTTGTTCATCGGCCCCCCCGGCACCGGCAAGAGCATGTTGGCCAGCCGTCTGCCCGGCATTCTGCCACCGCTGAGCGAACAGGAGGCGCAGCAGACCGCAGCCATCCACTCCATCGGCGGCCTCACCCCCCGCGCCGGCCACTGGCACCACAGGCCGTATCGTACGCCCCATCACAGCGCCTCGGCAGTGGCGCTGGTGGGCGGGGGTACCCATCCCAGGCCTGGCGAAATTTCCCTCGCCCACAACGGGGTACTGTTTCTGGATGAACTGCCGGAGTTCGAGCGCAAGGTGCTCGACTCCCTGCGCGAGCCGCTGGAGACCGGGCACATTACCATCAGTCGCGCCGCCCGCCAGGTGGATTTTCCCGCCCGCTTCCAGCTGGTGGGTGCCATGAATCCCAGCCCCTGCGGCCATTATGGCGACGGCCAGACCCGCTCCAGCCCGGATCAGATCCTGCGCTATCTGGGCAAGCTCTCCGGCCCCTTTCTCGATCGGTTCGATCTGACGGTAGAGGTCCCGCTCTTGCCCAGGGGGAGCCTGACCGGCAAGGTGGAGCGGGGGGAATCGAGCCAGCAGATACGCGAACGGGTGCTGGGGGCGCGAGAGCGCATGCTGAGTCGCAGCGGAAAACTCAACAACCTGCTGGATAGTCGTGAAATCGAAGATGTTTGCAGATTATCGCCACAGGATGCCGAGTTTCTGGAGGGTGCCATCCAGAAGCTGGGGCTCAGCATCCGGGCCTGGCACCGCATCCTGCGGGTATCGCGCACCATCGCCGATCTGGCGGGACACGCCACCATCGAGAGAGCGCATCTGATCGAAGCCCTGGGCTATCGTGCCATGGACAGGCTGTTGTCACGGCTGCGCGGGGGCCAGTGAGCGGGGGAACGGCAGCAGCCACCTCCCGACCCGGAAAGGGCGCCACCATGGTCTAGTCGTGGGCCGGCTGATATTATGGCAACAGATCTGACCACTTGGTTGCCATCCACCGATACGAAGACGGATTTCACCATGCTCAACAAGCTGATAGAGCGACTGCGCGGCAGCCTCTCGACCCTGCTCTATTTCATCAACACCCTGTTCTGGTTTGTCCCCGTCCTGCTGCTTGGCCTCATCAAGCTGCTGCTGCCCTTCAAGGGGGCGCGACGTCTCTGCAACACACTCCTGGACGGCTGCGCCACCCACTGGATAGGTTTTAACAATCTGATCCAGAAAACCATCATCAACACCCCTTTCGATGTGGTCGGAGTGGACAAAGGGCGCCGGAATGAGTGGTATATGGTGATTGCCAACCACCAATCCTGGGTCGACATATTGGTATTGCAGCGGATTTTTAATCAAAAAATCCCCTTCCTGAAGTTTTTCCTCAAGAAAGAACTGATTTGGGTACCTTTTCTCGGCCTGGCCTGGTGGGCGCTGGATTTCCCCTTCATGCGGCGATATTCGCGCAAGTTGCTGGAAAAGAAGCCGCATCTGAAGGGAAAAGACATAGAGACTACGCGCCAGGCCTGTGCCAAGTTCCGCCATATGCCGGTGAGTGTGATGAACTTCGTGGAAGGGACCCGCTTCACCGTCGGCAAGCACGACAAGCAAGGGGCACCCTATCGTCATCTGCTGCACCCGAGAGCAGGGGGCATCGCCTTCACCCTGGCGGCCATGGGGGATCAACTGCACAAGCTGGTGGATGTGACCATCGCCTATCCCGGCGGCGTCCCCAGCTACTGGGACTTCATGTGCGGTCGGGTCAAGGAGATCAAGGTTCGGGTCCGCTTTCTGCCGATCGAACGCAATCTGGTGGGGGATTACTTCAATGACCCCGAGTTCCAACAAGAGTTTCAACAGTGGTTGAACGGGATCTGGCACGAGAAGGACCAGACTCTGGATAAGCTGCTGGCGGACAAGACGCAGTAAGACACTCATGCCAAACCTGCTCCCGGGCCCCCTGGTGCTGTTCATCAGCGCCGGCCTGACCATACTGTTTACCGCCCTGTGTGCCAGCCTGATCCTGCTGGTTTCTCTGGCCAAACTGCTGCTGCCCGTGCCGGCCTTTGGTCGCGCCTGCAGCCGGCTCAACAATCGCTTCATGGGCCTGTGGCTCGGTTGCAACGCCCTGGTGATCCGCCTCACTACCCGCATCGACTGGCAGATTGAGGACAATACCCGGCTGCGCAAGGATGGCTGGTATCTCATCATCAGCAACCACATGAGCTGGACCGATATCGTGGTGCTAGGCCACCTGTTTCGCAATCGGCTGCCGGTGCCCAAGTTCTTCATGAAGCACGAGCTCATTTACATCCCGCTGCTGGGGCTCGCCTGCTGGGGGCTGGACATGCCCTTTATGCGCCGCTATTCGAGAGAGTTTCTGTTAAGAAATCCGCATCTGCGGGGCAAGGATATCGAGACCACCCGCAACGCCTGCGAGAAGTTTCGCCACATTCCCACCACCGTCATCAACTTCGTGGAGGGGACCCGCTTCACCGATCAGAAGCGCGAGGCCACCCGCTCCCGCTATCGCCATCTCATGCCCCCCAAGGCGGCAGGACTCGCCTTCACCCTGGCAGCCATGGGCGATCAGTTCGACAGCCTGATCAACGTCACCATCAGCTACCCGGACAACTCCGACACCCCCTTCAAGGATTTCCTGATGGGGAAGATGAAGCGCATCCGGGTGCGGATCGAGGAGCTGCCGGTGGACGAGCAACTGGTGGGGGATTACTTCAACGACAAGCAGTTCAAACGCGGTTTCCAGGAGTGGCTGAACGCACGCTGGAAGGAAAAAGACGACATGCTGGCTCAGTGGCAGGCGGCCGATGCGGCGGCTC
Organism: Aeromonas sp. QDB68; assembly: GCF_027707405.1. NCBI lineage: Bacteria > Pseudomonadati > Pseudomonadota > Gammaproteobacteria > Aeromonadales > Aeromonadaceae > Aeromonas > Aeromonas sp. QDB68. The sequence goes on from NZ_JAPCIQ010000005.1 coordinate 91,321, forward strand.
AGACCGATCCGCAGGCAGCCAAGGCGAGCGCTGAGGCCAGCTCGGGCAGCTGATCCTCGCTGAACACCGCGATGCCATGGCGGCGCAGCAAAGCCGTGGTCTTGCCCTCTCCCGCCAGTGAAACCCCTTCGAAGCTGCCATTGTAGATGCGACCGCTGCCGCAGGAGGGGCTTCCCTCCTTCAGAAGGGCGAAGCGAATGTCCTGCTGCTGACAGAGGGCCAGCGCAAGGGCGGCGCCCCGATCGAACTCCTCCGTCACATCCAGCCCGCTTTCGGTGACCACCCGCTCCCCCTGGCGCTCGGCAGGGGGGCGTGGCGTCGGAAGGCCACCCGCCACCTCGGGGCAGAAGGCCAGCGCCCGCCCCTCGGCTCCCAGCGCCTGCAGCCAGTCGCTGACAATCCCCTTGCTCTGGCCGTCGTAACGTACTGGCTGCCCCAGCAGACAGGCGCTCACCAGCACCTTGTGCATTCCCGTCTCTCCCATGCTTTGACTTCCTGTGTGAGGTGCCAGTGCACCAGACCCGCGATGGGGTGACAATCCGGCTTTCGCAGACATCGGCTTATGCTTCCGCACCGTGCATCACCTGATCGAACATGACGCAACAGGGGGTCTCCAGCCGATAGAGGATGGCGGGACGTTGCTTGCCGGTGCGCTTGCGCCCTGTGTCCACCAGGATGTCGGCACGGTGGAGCCGCTTGCGAAATGCGGCCGTGTTCATGGGGGTCTGCAGGACGATCTCGAACGCCCGTTGCACCTCGGAGAGGGTGAATTCTGCCCCCAGCAGATGCAGCGGCAGGGTGCTGTAACGGCTCTTGATGCGCAGCCGCTCCAGCCCCATGGCGACCAGCTTGCCGTGATCGAAGGCGAGTTGCAGGCCGGGCAGATCGTCCAGAGGATGCCAGCGACCGCGCACCGCCCCCCCATCGGGATCCGCCAGACAGAGATAGACGAGGGTGGTGGACCAGCCGCGGGGATCCCGCTCCAGGTTGCCGAGGGTACAGACCTGCTCGCTGTAGCAGTGCTCCAGCCCCCACTCTGCCAGCAGGCGATGGCGAGCCGCGTCCAGATCCCGATCCCGGGTCTCGTCGATGCGCAGGGCCGGCAACTGCCAGCAATGGGCAAAGGGGGGGCGATCCCGGGTCTCGAGAAGTAGCTCGAGCCGCTCCTCGCGCAACCGCAGCACCACCATATCCAGACTCATTCTCGGCATCCTGGTCGACCTGCTCGCCTTCTAATAATGTTTGGTAGATAATATCACAAGAATATTATGTGAAGGAGTCATCCATGGGAATCATCGCCAGCCTGGATATTGATGCGCAGAAGGGATTCACTCCCCTCTGCCCGAACGAGCTGCCCGTCGCTGGCGGGAATACCATAGTGGCGGCGCTCAATGCCCAGGCTGCCCTCGCCACCCTGCGAGCCGGCAGCAAGGATGCCCACCCCGCGAACGCCCCCTGGGTGGTGACCGAACCCGTCGCCATGTTGCAACCCCTTGCACTGGCGAATGCCGATCTCACCTGGCCGGCCCACTGCGTGCCCGGCACACCTGGGTTCGAGCTGCTCGACGGCCTGCCCGCCCCCATCGACTACGACTTCTTCGTCTGGAAGGGGGTCGAGCCGGACCTGCATCCCTATGGCGCCTGCTATCACGACCTGGCGGAGCGGCGCAGCACCGGGCTCATCGAGTTTCTGCAAGCCCGCGGCGTCACTACCGTGCTGGTCGGCGGCCTCGCCACCGACTATTGCGTCAAGACCAGCGTGCTGCAACTGCGTCGCGCCGGTTTCCGGGTCATCGTCCACCTCGACGCCTGCCGCGGCATCGCCCCCGAGACAATCGACCAGGCCCGCACCCGGATGATCGAGGCCGGCGCCGAGCTGGCCCAGGCCTTGGCCGACATTCAACGCCTGCTGGATGCCTGATATGCCTTCCATTTTCCACTGCCCACCCGACACCGGCGCCCCCCCGTCACAGATGCAGCCAGAGTGCGTTGCCCGCGCAGCACTCATCACAGGAGCCTGATATGCCTCCCATCCTCCACAGCCTGCTCGACACCGATGCCTACAAGCTGCACATGCAGCAGGCGGTGTTCCATCGCTATCCGGATGCCGACGTCGTCGCCGAGTTCCACAGCCGCAACGAAGAAGATCTGCTGCCCATGATGGGCCAGATCGAGGAACAACTGCGCCTCGCCGGCTCCCTGCGCCTGGCCCGGTCCGAACTCGACTTCCTGGCCGAACGCCCCTTCTTCACGCCCGACTACCTGGACCACCTGCGCCGCAAGCCGCTGGACGCCTCCCTGCTCAAGGTGTTCGAGCAGGATGGCCGCATCAATGTGCGGGTCGAAGGCCCCTGGCAGGACGTGATCCTGTGGGAGATCCCGGTGCTCGCCATCATCAGCGAGATGCGCAACCGCTTCCGCTATCCCCAGTTCGGCGTCAACCAGGCACTGGAGCGGCTCGATCAGAAGATCGACAAGCTGGAGCGGGAGCTGAGCCGGGAGGAGATGAGCGAGTTCAACCTCATCGACTTCGGCACCCGTCGCCGCTTCTCCCTCGCGGTACAAGACGCTGTGGTGGGTCGTCTCAAGGAGCGGCTGCCGGCGTTTCGCGGCACCAGCAACTACCTGCTGGCCCAGAAATACCGGTTGCCCGCGGTGGGTACCCAGGCCCACGAGTGGTTCCAGGCCCACCAGCAGCTCGGCTTCCCGCTGGAGCTCAGCCAGCGCGCCGCCCTCACCAGCTGGCTGGACGAATTCACCAACCACCTCGGTATCGCGCTCACCGACTGCATCACCATGGATGCCTTCCTGCGTGACTTCGACTTCGAGCTGGCGAGCCGCTACCAGGGGCTGCGCCACGACTCCGGTGACCCCGTGGTCTGGGGCGAGAAGGCCATCAGCCACTACCAGCGCCTCGGCATCGATCCCGCCACCAAGACGCTGGTCTTCTCCGACGGCCTCGACCTCGACAAGGCAGTCCGGCTGTTCCGCCACTTCCGCGGTCGCATCAACACCAGCTTCGGCATCGGCACCAAGCTCACCTGTGATCTGCCCGGGGTCACCCCGATGAACATCGTCTTCAAGCTGATGGAGTGCAACGGCGGCCCGGTCGCCAAGATCTCCGACAGCCCGGGCAAGACCCTGTGCCGGGACGCGGACTTCATCCGCAACCTCAAGCAGGCCTTCCACGTCGGGGTATAAGACGCCTTTTTGAGTGTCCCATCTTGCGCACTGCGCCGATGGCCCCCTACCATGACTCACCTGAAAGGTCCGGCCCCCCGTCGGACCTTTCGCTTGTTCGAACGCCAGACCACAAGGAACCACCCATGACCTCCAAATGGATATTCGCCCTCACCACCCTGCTCGCCAGCCTGAGCGCCGTCGCCGCCGAACCGCTGCGGGTCTCCGCCATCCCGGACGAAGCCCCCACCGAACTGCAACGCAAGTTTGCCCCCCTGGGTGACTACCTGGCCGAGAAAACAGGCCGCGAGGTGGTGTTCGTGCCGGTCAACGACTACGCCGCCGTGGTCGAGGCGCTGGCCGCCGGCAAGCTGGACATGGCCTGGCTCGGGGGCTTCACCTATGTGCAGGCACACCGCCGTGCCGACAAGGTGGTACCCCTGGTGCAGCGTCAGGAAGATGCCCAGTTCACCTCCAAGTTCATCGCCAATGCCGACAGCGGCATCAAGACCCTGGCCGACACCAAGGGCAAGGACTTCGCGTTCGGCTCCCCTTCCTCCACCTCCGGTCACCTGATGCCACGCCACTTCCTGGCCGAGCAGGGCATCAACCCGGAACGTGACTTCGCCCACGTCGCCTTCTCCGGCGCCCACGACGCCACCGTCGCCTGGGTCGCCTCCGGCAAGGTGCCGGCCGGTGCGCTCAACGCCTCCGTGTGGGAGAAGCTCGTGGAAGAGGGCAAGGTCGACACCACCAAGGTCAAGGTGATCTGGACCACCCCGACCTACTTTGACTACAACTGGACAGTACGCGGTGATATGGATCCGGCCCTGCAAGAGAAGATCAAGCAAGCCTTCCTCAGCCTGGATCCGGCGGTGCCCGCCCAGGCCGAGATCCTCAAGCTGCAACGCGCTACCCGCTTCATCGAGACCAAGCCCGAGAATTACCTGGGCATCGAAGCCGCCGCCACCCAGGCCGGCCTGCTGAAGTGATCGCCGTCGCGCTGGACGGGGAAGGATTGCGGCTCGGCCAGAGCCGCATCCTGCAGCCGTTCAACCTGCAGATAACGGCAGGCGAGTGCGTGGCCATCATAGGGCCGAGCGGCGCGGGCAAGACCAGCCTGCTGCGGCTGCTCGGCACCGAGCTGCGCGGCGAAGGCAGGCTCACCCTCTGGGACCAGGATCCCTGGACCCTCTCCACCCGGGACCGCCAGCGGCTGCGCAGCCGGATCGGCATGGTCTGGCAGCAACCGCCGCTGCCCGCCTCCCAGCAGGTGGTGACCGCCGTGCTGGCCGGCCGGCTCGGTCAGTGGTCCCTCGGCCGTTCCTTACTCTCCCTGCTGCGCCCCTGCGACCCCGAAGGTGCGCTAGCCGAGCTGGCGCGCCTCGGCCTCGCCGACAAGTGGCAACAGCGCTGCGGCGAGCTCTCCGGTGGCCAGTTGCAGCGGGTCGGCATCGCACGGGTGCTCTATCAGCAGCCGGATCTGATCCTGGCCGACGAGCCCGTCTCCGCCCTCGATCCCGTGCTCGCCCAAGGCAGCCTGGATGCCCTGCTGGCACAGGCCCGCGCCCGGGGCAGCACACTCATCGCCAACCTGCATGCGGTCGAGCTGGCGCTCGGCCGTTTCCCCCGCATCATCGGCCTGCGGGAGGGGCGAGTGCTGTTCGACTGTCCGGCGGCGGCCGTCACCCCGGCCATGCTGGCCGAGCTCTACGCCGGTGATGACGAGGCGGCGGCGTGTTCAATTTGACTAGCCGCTGGCGCCATCCCCTGCCCTGGTTGCTGCTGCTCATCGGCTACAGCCTGTGGCAACAGGCCGACGGCTGGCTCGGCCTGTTCGACGGCCAGAGCTGGCGGCAGATGGGCAACTTCCTCGCCACCAGCTGGCCGCCCCGCATGGATCGGGACTTCCTCGTCCTGACCCTGACCGCGACCCTGGAGAGTCTGGCGGTCGCGACATTGGGACTGGCGGGCGCCCTGCTACTCGGTGTGCCGTTCGCCCTGCTCGGCTCCCGCGCCCTGTCGCTGGCCGAACTGGGGCCGGTGCCCAGCCCGCTGCGCGGCGCCTTTCGGGCCCTCTCGCGCCTCGTCGCCATCGTGCTGCGCAGCCTGCCCGAGCTCATCTGGGCGCTACTGTTCGTGCGTCTGTCGGGGCTCGGGCCGCTCGCCGCCATCCTGGCCATCGCCGTCAGCTACGGCGGCATGCTGGCCAAGGTCTACAACGAGATCATGGAGAGCGGTGCCCTGCAACCGGCCCGCGCCCTGCTGCTGGGCGGTAGCGGCCGGCTGCAGGCGCTCTGGTACGGCGTGCTGCCTGCGGTGCGTCAGGAACTGCTCTCCTACACCGTCTACCGCTGGGAGTGCGCCCTGCGCGCCTCCGTCATCATGGGCTTCGTCGGCGCCGGCGGGCTCGGTCAGCAGCTCGAACTCTCCCTGCGCATGTTTGCCGGTGGCGAGGTGGTGACCCTGCTGCTGGCCTTCATCCTGCTGGTGACGCTCGCGGATGGCCTCAGCGCCTGGCTGCGCCACAGCCGCTCCCCCGGCCTGCTGTTGCTGATCTGCCTGGGGCTGGCCGCTGTCCTCGCGCTGTATCAGCTCGACTGGCGCATGCTGAGCTTCTCACTGGGGGGCCTGGGCACCTTCCTGGGGGAGTTTTTGCGACCGGACTGGTCATGGCCCTTCCTCAAGACAGTGGCTATGGGCCTGCTCGATACGGTGCAGATGGCGCTGCTAAGCACCCTCTTCAGCGCCCTGCTGGCCCTGCCGCTGGCCTGCCTCGCGCGCCACTGCTGGCCGCTGCGGCTGCTGTTCAACCTGCTGCGCTCCGTGCCCGAACTCATCTTCGCCAGCCTGCTGGTGATCGCGGTCGGACTGGGGCCGGTGGCGGGCATACTGGCGCTGACCCTGCACACCACCGGGGTGCTGGCGCGGTTGTTCGTGGAGACCCTGGAGAACGCGGATCCCGCCCCCCGCCTCGCCTTGCAGCTGAGCGGGGCCGGCCCTACGGCCTGCTTCTGGTACGGGGTGTTCCCCCTGGTGGCGCGCCAGTGGCTGGCCTACAGCCTCTATCGCGGCGAGATGAACCTGAGGGCCGCCACCATACTCGGCGTGGTTGGCGCCGGCGGCCTGGGACAGCAGCTCTATGTCTCGCTCAGCCTGTTCCGCTACGACCAGACCGCCACCCTGCTGCTGGCCATCCTGCTGCTGGTCTGGCTGGCGGAGGCCCTCAGCCGTCGCACCCGCTTGCCGCGCCCGGCCCCCAGCCAGCGGGATTGCCAGATCTGATCCCCGCCTTGCATGGCCCTGATAAACAAAAAGCCCGCCGGTTTGCACCGGCGGGCTTTTTTCACGAGGTCAGTCTGGATCAGTCTTTCTTGGCCAGCAGGAATTGCACCAGCTGGTTGAACTGCTCCTGGGAGGTGATGGATTCGATCTTCACCATGTACTTGCCGTTCACCAGGAAGGCCGGCACGCCGCGGACGTTGTAGCTCTCGGTGTTGCGGTCGAACTGGGAGACCATGCCGGAAACGGCGAAGCTGTCGACAGCACCGTCGAACTCCTCGGCCGGCACGCCGTTGTCCACGAAGATCTGCCTCACGTCACCACGGCTCTGGGGGATCTGGCGCTGGGTGTGGATCTTGTCGAAGATGGCCGGGGTCAGCTTGCCTTCGACGTTCAGCAGGTTGGCGACGGCGTAGGCACGCTGCATCTCGGGCCCCATCTCGCGGCCCAGGAAGGCGACCGGGTTCTTCTTCATGGGTACGCCTTCCGGCAGGCTCTTCGCCAGCTCTTCGGCGATCGGTTCGAACTTGGCGCAGTGCGGGCAGAAGTAGGAGAAGAACTCCATCACTTCAGGCTGGGCGCTGCCGGTCTGGGTGACCACGTCATAGTTGACGCCTTCCTTGAATTGCGGGGCGGCGTGAACCATGGGGATCATCAGCATGGCAGCGAGGAAAAATAGTACTTTTTTCATGACGTTTCCTGTTAAGGGATCACTGTGAGGCACGCCCGGCGAACCGAAGCAGTCCAAGCCTATTGCCTCACCCTCGTGCCGTCAATGGCAAAGGCAGACAGGCGGGACCGCCATCCCGCCTCCCACGGGCACCTTGCCGCTGTGGCAATGGTACGGGCGACACCACCAATGGACGCCCCGTGGCGTGGCGATCTGCCGGGTTCGCGCCCCTACCACTGCGGCATCAGGCTGAGCGGCGGGGCCTTCAATGCCTCGAGCTGATCATGCAGGGTCGCAATCTGCTGGCGCCAGTAGTGTTCGGTGTTGAACCAGGAGAAGTGGCGGGGGAAGGCGGGATCTTCCCAGCGTCTTGCCAGCCAGGCCATGTAGTGGACGATGCGCATGGCACGCAGCGGCTCGATGAGCGCCAGCTCCCGCGGGTCAAACTCCATGAACTCCTCATACCCCGCCAGCAGGGTATCGAGCTGGATCTGCTGCTCATGACGCTCCCCGTTCAGCATCATCCAGAGATCCTGGATGGCGGGGCCGGTGCGGCAATCGTCGAGATCGACAAACAGGGGGCCGTCACGCCACAGGATGTTGCCCGGGTGGCAGTCCCCATGCAGGGAGATGCGTGCCACATCCAGGGTCATGGCGTCGCATACGTGCCGGATCAGCTCGTCCAGCACCCCGAAGAAGGACTTGGCCAGCCCGCTCGGCAACCACTCGCCTGCCGCCAGCAACTGACGCGGCTCGTGCAGCATGCTCTCCACATCCAGCGGAACCCGGTGATGAAAGGCATGGCTGGCACCGACGCTGTGGATGCGACCGAGGTAACGCCCCACCCACTCCAGCTGGTCCAGGTTGTCCACCTCGAACTGACGCCCCCCGACGCTCTGCCAGATGGCGAAGGGGTAGCCCTGATGCTCCAGCAGGGTCTCGCCGGCAAAGGCAATGGGAGCGGCGACCGGGATCTCAGTTTCACAGAGGCGAGCGGCAAACGCGTGCTCTTCCAGGATCTGGGCCCGGCTCCAGCGACCGGGGCGGTAGAACTTCACCACGTAGCGACGGCGATCCTCATCCTGGAACTGATAGACGCGGTTCTCGTAACTGTTGAGCTCGATAAGGCCGGAGTCGATGCGCAAGCCGCTGAGATCGATGGCATCCATGATGAGATCGGGATTGAGGTCGGAATAGTTGAAACGCATGTCATCCACCATAGAAAAGGGGCGCTGTTGCGCCCCATTCTATCACCACTGTCTGCCCTTGCCGTGCATGGCGGTGCGCCTTGCCGTCACAACCTGCTGATAAACTTGCTCGGTTGGCGCAAAGTCCCCTTGCTGTCGTCCGGCGCCGCGCCTTCCCGCTTGAGCACGAACTGGACGTCCAGAGTGGGCCGCTTCAGGTTGAAGGGATCCACCGCCAGGCTCACCGGCAGGGTATAGATCTCGCCCGCCTTCAGTGTCACCTCGCGGGGTCCGAACCACTGGTACTCCGGCAGCCCTTCCACGTCCAGCCGGTAGGTCTGGGAGTTCAGGGTCTTGTTGAGGATCTTCAGGGTATAGGTGTTCTCGATGAGCCCTTCACTGTTTTCCCGGAACAGCTGGTTGCGATCACGCAGGATGTCGAGCCCCATGGGCATGATGGACATGGCGTTATAGACGAAGACCCCCAGCATGACGACCATCACCAGGCCATAGCCAATCAGCTTGGGCCGCGCCACCTGGGTTTCACTGTGGGCCAGCTTGTGCTCGGTGGTGTAACTGATGAGCCCCTTCGGATACCCCATCCGCTCCATGGTCTGATCGCAGGCGTCGACACAGGCGCCGCAGTTGATACACTCGTACTGCAGGCCGTCACGGATGTCGATACCAGTCGGGCAGACCTGCACGCAGAGGTCGCAGTCGATGCAGTCCCCCAGCCCCAGCGCCTTGGGATCGGCCTTGCGACCACGGGCACCGCGGGTCTCGCCACGCTGGCTGTCATAGCCGACGATGTAGGTGTCCTTGTCGAACATGGCGGACTGGAATCGGGCATAGGGGCACATGTGGATACACATGATGGCGCGCATCCAGCCGGCGTTGCCATAGGTGCAGGCGGCAAAGAACAGCACCCAGAAGATGACCCAGCCTCCCGCCTGCAGGGTGAAGAAATCGGGCACCAGGTGGAAAACATCCTGGAAGTAGGCGACGAAGGTCAGCCCCGTGCCCAGCGACAGCAGGATCCAGGCCAGGTGCTTGGCGCCCTTCCGGGCCAGCTTCTCGCCGCTCCAGGGCGCCGCATCCAGCTTGCGACGCTTGTTGGCGGCCCCTTCCAGCTTCTCCTCGAACCAGATGAACAGGAAGGTCCACACCGTCTGGGGACAGAGGTAGCCGCACCAGACCCGACCCAGGAAGGTGGTCACAAAGAAGAGGGCGAAGGCCGCGATCATGAAGACCCAGGCCAGCAGGGTGAGATCCTGCGGCCAAATGGTGGCACCGAAGATATGGAACTGCTGGTGCTCCAGATCGAACAGCACCGCCTGACGGCCGTCATAACGCAGCCAGGGCAGGAGTACAAAAAGCGCGACGAAGAACCAGCCCATGGCCTTGCGCACCCGCTGCCAGTAGCCGGTCTGGGAGCGGACATAGATGCGGTTGCCGGGGTTGAACCTGTCATCTCCCGCCTTGAAGGTGTTGGGATTGAAAGTCCCGGTGACGTCACCGGTCACATCCTTGATGTCGATCTTGTCCTTGTCGGCCATTGCAACACATCGCTCCACTCATATTGTTATGAAAGCGATTATATCTTAAACAACCTGCTAATTGTGTGGGTTAAATGTATCTATAGTTCGAGTCCCGTCGCAATTTCAGGCAACAAAAAAGGCCCATAACCAGTTGACTATGCGCCTTTTCACAGATTCTCTTGAAACCTTTCTCTGATGGCGATATGACGCCCGGATTACTTGATGCCGCGGGCCTTGAGCAGGGCTTCCTTGAAGTCGGGCACGTGATCCTTGGCCAGCCCCGGGATCATCGCCTGCTTGTCGGATTCCCGCATCTTGAGGTGGTAGATCAGCATGTCGTCGGTCAGTGCGGACAGCGGACCGTCAAATCCCGCCTCCTCGGCCAGTTTGGCAACAAACTGCACCAGGCTGAGATCCTGCTCCTTGATCCAGGCAGGCTGCAGCAGTTCCAGCAGCTCTTCGATACGATGACATTGCATAGACGACCTCTTTAATCTGTCTTGTGAAACTCAGGCAACCTTACCCATCAAGGCTACTTCGATACGATCCCGGCCATTATGCTTGGCCTGATAGAGCGCCGCATCCGCTTTCTGGATGAGCTCGGCAATAGAGTGATGCTGGTCCGGCACCAGGGTCGCCACCCCGAAGCTGCAACTGACCCGCCCCGAGACCCGGGATTTGTGGTGGGGAATGCCGAGGGCTCGCAACGAGGTACGCACCTGCTCGGCGATCTGCATGGCCCCCTGCAAGGTGGTGCAGGGCAGCAGCAGGGCGAACTCCTCTCCGCCGTAACGGGCAGCGAGATCGTCTTCCCGCCGCAGCACTTCGGCCAGCAGGCTCGCCACCTGTTGCAGGCACTGGTCCCCCACCTGGTGACCATAGTGATCATTGAACTGCTTGAAGTAGTCCACATCCACCAGCACCAGAGAGAGAGGCGCCCTGGCACGGTGACAGCGACGCCAGGCGCGCGCCAGGGAGTCGTCGAGATGGGCCCGGTTGGCGATGCCGGTCAGACCGTCGAGGCGGGACGTGAGCTTGAGGTGCTCGGAGACCGCCTTCAGCTCGGCCACCAGATCCGCATTGGAAAAACTGTGGTAGAGAGAGGCCACCTGATCCCGCCGCAGGCGCCGCAGCAGTGTCGGCAGAAAGACGAACAGATACCCCGCCAGCATGCAGGAGACGATACGCTCCTGGGTGTTGCCGCCACTGAGCTCGAACAACATGGCAAACCCGAGGGGCAGCACGGCCCCATAGAGGGTACGACGGCTGCCGAACAGCATGATGGCACTGCCGGTCAGGATCAGGCTGGAGAGCATCATCATGGCGGCACGATAGGTGTCTGGCAGCTTGTCCATGTAGAGCAGCACGCCCAGTGCCCAGACGATGGAGGTGATGGTCACCCCGACAAAGAGCTCGCGCTCGAGCACCGGCAGCGGAAGCTGTGCCAGCCTGGGCTGGCGCCAGCGCAAATGCCACCAGCGCCCCAGCAACAGCAGCAGGACCAGACCGAGCCAGCCCAGCGACTCGCTGGCCGGCAGGTAATCGTGGAACAGCAGGCTCCAGCTGATCGCCAGCAGCCCCAGGCAAGGCAGGCTGAAGGAGGCATGGGTATAGAGCTGGACCATGATGGCCCGCCGCACCTGATATTTCACACTCTGTGTCAACTGGGTACTCCCTGTACAAGAGCCGCACAGTTTAACACTCCCCTTTCCTGCTCAACAATCAATCGACCGCTATTAAGCTGCCACTCAGCGCGTCCTCTCCCGCACAGGCTCCGACAGACCCTTCTCTGCAGGGTCAAATGGCGCAGCCCTCCCTCACCCTTTCTCCAGCTCGTCGAGGATGGGGCACTGGGGATTCGCATCTCCGTGACAGCAGCTCACCACCTCCTCGAGGGCGCTGAGCATGGCTTGCAAACCGGCGATGCGGGAGCGCAGATCGACGATTTTCTCCTGGGCCAGCTTCTTCACCTGGGCACTGGTTCTGTGCTCGTCCCGATAGAGCGCCAGCAGCTCCTGACACTCCTCCAGATTGAAACCGGTCTCCCGCGCCCGCTTGACGAAGCGCAGCTCCCGCAGGGAGGCATCCGTATAACTGCGATACCCGTTATCGCTGCGCACCGGCGACGAGATGAGGCCGATGCTCTCGTAGTAGCGGATGGTCTTGGCGGTCAGGCCGGTGGCCTTGGCGACCTTGCTGATGTTCATGAATGACTCCTTTGGGATTCAGATGCACGCAGGCTGCCCGCCCGGGGCTGCCAGCGCTTCAATAACAGGGAATTGCTCAAGACGGTGATGCTGCTCAGGGCCATGGCCGCCCCCGCCAGCTCGGGGCTGAGGTAACCCAGTGCCGCCAGCGGAATGCCGATGATGTTGAACACGAAGGCCCAGAACAGGTTCTGCTGGATGGTGCGCCAGGTGGCCGCCGAGATGTCGATGGCATCGGCCACCAGCCGCGGATCAGACCGCATGAGGGTGATGGAGGCGGTCTCCATCGCCACGTCGGAGCCGGAGCCCATGGCGATACCCACATCCGCCGCCGCCAGCGCCGGGGCGTCGTTCACCCCGTCCCCCACCATGGCGACCAGCCCGCTGGTTTGCGCCCGCAGCGCCTCCACTTTCTCCACCTTGCCGGCTGGCAGCACGGAGTCAAAGGCCCCGTCCAGCCCCAGTTTGGCGGCGATATGGGCCACCGGCGCCGGCGCATCACCGCTCACCAGCCAGCTGGCGATGCCGCGCTGACGCAGGGTGGCGATGGCATCCGGACTCTCGGGGCGCAGGGTATCGGCCAGCGCCGCAATGCCAGCCACCACGCCGTCGATGGCCACCCAGACCCGGGTCGCGCCGTCGGCAGGCTGTTTATCCTGCGCGGGCACCTCAATGCCGAGCTGGGCCAGCAAAGAGCCATTGCCGATGGCGACCGTATGACCGGCGACCTGACCGACAATACCGGCACCGACCCGCACCTCCACCGCCTCCGGCTGGGGCAGCGTAGTCTCCTTGCCGACCGCCTCGCGCATGGCCAGCGCCAGCGGGTGTTCGCTCGCCTGCTGCAGGGCGGCGGCAAGACGCAGCTGCTCGGCTGTGCCGCTCCAGCTCGCCAGCACGGGCCTGCCCTGAGTGAGCGTACCTGTCTTGTCGAAGATAAGCGCCTTGATGGCGTGGGCCTTCTGCAGGGTATCGACATCCTTGATCAGAATGCCGTGGCGCGCCGCCACCCCGGTACCGGTGACGATGGCCGCCGGTGTGGCCAGCCCCAGCGCACAGGGGCAGGCGATCACCAGCACGGCCACCGCCGCCAGCAGCGCCTGACCGAAGTCGTTACTGATGGCGTACCACACCGGCAGGGTGAACAGGGCGATGGCCATCACCACCGGCACGAACACGGCGGAGACCTTGTCCACCAGCTGTTGCAGCGGCGCCTTGCCCATCTGGGCGTTCTCCACCAGTGCGATGATCTTGCTGAGGCTGGAGTCCTCCCCCACCGTAGTGGCTTCAATTTCCAGCACGCCGGAGCGGTTGATGGCACCGCCCAGCACCTTGTCGCCCGCACTGCGCAGCACCGGCAGGCTCTCACCGGTGAGGATCGACTCGTCCAGCTCGCTCTCGCCGCTCACGATTTTGCCGTCCACCGGCACCCGCTCACCCACCAGCACCCGCAGCCGATCACCGCGCAGCACCTCATCGATGGCGACGCTCTGCCAACTCTCGCCACGCCAGACGGTGGCGGTTTCCGGCCGCAGCGCCATCAGTTCGCGAATGGCGGACTGGGTGCTGCGTCTGGCCCGAGCCTCCAGCAGTTTTCCCAACGAAATCAGGGTAATGATGATGGCGCTCGCCTCGAAATAGAGCTTGCCGCTGGCAGCCATCCCCAGCGTCAACAACAGATAGAGACTGTAGAAGTAGGCGGCGCTGGTGCCGGTGGCCACCAGCACATCCATGTTGGCGGAGCGGTTCTTGATGGCAAGCCAGGCGCCGCGATAGAAGCGGGCCCCGATCCAGAACTGCACCGGGGTGGCGAGCAGCAGCTCCAGCCAGGCGGGCAGATGCCAGGGGAACAACCCGGCCATGGCCAGCATCCCCACCAGCAGCGGCAACGTCAGCAAAGTCGAGACGATGACCCGGGTTTGCGCCTGACGGGCGCTGGCGGCCTCCTGCGCTTCCCGCTCCAGCAACTGCTGGCGGCGGCCGCTGGCCGAGCCCTGCGCCAGTTGGGCGCCAAAGCCGAGGGCCTCGATCTGCTCGCGCAGGGCCGCGGGCGTCTGCATCCCGGGTACCAGCACGATCCGGGCCTGCTCGATGGAGAAGTTGACGTCGGCGGAGATGATGCCGGGCAGCGCCGCCAACATCTTGTTCAGGCGGGCCGAGCAACCGGCACAAGTCATACCGGTAATTTGAAACAGGATGGTCTCGCTGCCGTAGTCGTAACCCTGCGCCTGGATGCTCTCCAGCACCGCCGGCAAACGATCAGGGCTGGCCAGCTCGATGGCGGCTTGCTCCAGCGCGAAGTTGACGGTGGCCGATACCCCGTCGAGCTTGTTGAGGGCGGTCGTGATGCGGCCGGCGCAGTTGGCGCAGCTCATGCCGCTGAGCGGCAACTGCAAATGAATGGGTGATTGAAGATGAGTGGTCATGTTGTTCCTCCCCGGAACCCGTCGGCACCACAAAACGCCGACTGGCAAACCCTAACCTTTACTGTAAGGGCAAACTCAAGCCACATGATCCACTTTTTTCAGATGAAAAAAACGGCGCCCGTTTGCTGCCAGAGAACAAACGGGCGCCGCATTCAGCTATTGCGCGGTGTGAGCGGAGCTCAGATACCGTACTGGGCGCGGTAAGCCTTCATGGCGGCCAGTTGCGCCGCCAGCTCCGGCTGTTCGGCCTGCTTCTCTTCCAGATACTGGATCAAGTCGCTCATCTGGATGATGGCGATGATGTGAGCGCCGTAGTCACGCTCCACTTCCTGAATGGCGGAGAGCTCGCCCTTGCCCTTCTCCTGACGGTCCAGCGCGATCAGCACGCCAGCCAGGGAGGCGCCGTTGGCCTGGATCAGATCCATGGATTCGCGGATGGCGGTGCCGGCAGTGATGACATCGTCCACCAGCATGATGCGCCCCTTGAGCGGGCTGCCCACCAGATTGCCACCCTCGCCGTGATCCTTGGCCTCCTTGCGGTTGAAGCACCAGGGCACGTCCACATCGTGCTGCTCCACCAGCTGCACCGCGGTGGCGGAGGCAATGGGGATCCCCTTGTAGGCCGGGCCAAACAGCACATCAAACTCGATACCGGCATCCATCAGGGCGGCGGCGTAGAAGCGGCCGAGACGGGCCAGATCGCGGCCGCTGTTGAACAGGCCGGCGTTGAAGAAGTAGGGGCTTTTACGACCGGATTTCAGGGTAAATTCACCGAATTTGAGGACCTGTTTCTCCAGGGCGAACTCGATAAATTGACGCTGGTAGGCTTTCATTCTGGCTCCTTGCTTGGCTTGTCGTTGTCTTGTGTGGGGGTATAAAAAAACGCGGTCAATGCCGCGTTTTTAAAATCATGCAAGCGACTGCTTCTGCAGCGCAATGATGTCGGCGATGCCGCCCTTGGCGAGCGCCAGCATGGCCAGCAGCTCCTCGTGGGTGAAGGGTTCGGCCTCCGCGGTGCCCTGCACCTCGATGATGCGACCATCTTCGGTCATCACCACGTTCATGTCGGTCTCGGCGGCGGAGTCTTCGATGTACTCCAGATCGCAGATTGCCTCCCCTTCGAACATGCCGACGGAGACGGCTGCGATCATCTGCTTGAGCGGGCTCTGTTTGATCAGCCCCTTCTCCACCATCCAGTTCAGCGCATCCACCAGCGCCACGCAGGCCCCGGTGATGGCGGCGGTGCGGGTACCACCGTCGGCTTGCAACACGTCGCAGTCAACGGTAATGGTGTGCTCGCCCAGGGCACTCAAGTCCACCGCCGCGCGCAGGGAGCGGGCGATCAGACGGGAGATCTCCAGGGTACGGCCGCTCTGCTTGCCGGAGGCCGCTTCGCGGTTCATCCGGGAGTGGGTGGAGCGCGGCAGCATGCCGTACTCGGCAGTGACCCACCCCTGCCCCTTGCCTTTGAGGAAGCGCGGCACGCTGGTGTCGACGCTGGCGGTGCAGAGCACGCGGGTGTGGCCGAATTCCACCAGCACGGACCCTTCAGCATGCTTGGTGAAGTGGCGGGTGATGGTTACCGGACGCACCTGGGCGGCGCTGCGATCGCTGGGACGGGACATGGGACTGACCTCTGGGCTGGCTGAATTGGCGCAGGAGTATAAGCGATCGCTACTCAAATATCAGCCGCTAAAACCACCTCGTCGGCTGACGGAGCAGGCCTGGCTGAGTATACTGGCCGCACACTTCATCAAGCCCGGAACAATCAATGATTCACAGCATGACCGCCTACGCCCGCAAGGAACTCAAGGGCGACTGGGGCACAGCCGTTTGGGAAATTCGTTCGGTCAACCAGCGCTATCTGGAGACCTACATTCGCCTGCCGGAACAACTGCGCAGCCTGGAGCCGGTTCTGCGTGAGCGCTTCCGCGCCAAGCTGCAGCGCGGCAAGGTGGAGTGCAACCTGCGCTTCGAGGCCGCCCAGGCCGCCGCCAGCCAGCTGCACATCAATGAAGAGCTGGCCAAACTCATCATCGAGAGCGCCAACTGGGTGATGAAAGAGGCGGGCCAGGGTCAGCTCAACCCGGTGGACGTGCTGCGCTGGCCGGGCGTGATGGCTGCCGCCGAGCAGGACATGGACGTGGTCGCCACCGAGCTGATGGCCGGCTTCGACCTGACCATGGAAGACTTCCTCGCCTCCCGCGCCAGCGAAGGGGCCAACCTCAAGGCGCTGATCGAACAGCGTCTGGCCGGCATTCAGGTAGAAGTGAAGAAGGTGCGGGAGCACCTGCCGCAGATCATCGAGTGGCAGCGCCAGAAGCTCACCGACCGCCTGGCCGAGGCCAAAGTGGAGCTGGATCCTGCCCGCATCGAGCAGGAGATCGTGCTGCTGGCCCAGAAGATCGACGTGGCCGAAGAGCTGGATCGCCTGGAGATGCACATCAGCGAAACCAACAAGATCATGAAGAAGGGTGGCGCCTGCGGCCGTCGCCTCGACTTCATGATGCAGGAGTTCAACCGCGAGTCGAACACGCTGGGCTCCAAGTCGATCAACGCCGAGGTGACCCAGTCCGCCGTCGAGTTGAAAGTGCTCATCGAGCAGATGCGCGAGCAGATCCAGAACATCGAGTGATCTCCCTCATCGATGCACCAGCCCCCGCCACCCGGGGGCTTTTTTATGCTCGTTTCCCGCAGCTCTCAGCCGCTTGACTGATGGCAACCCCTAGCAAAGGGAGCCCGACATGTACCATCACGCAAAGAGGGTCTGCCATGCAGACTCTCTCCTTCTTTTCTATGCATCCCCCACCCGCGCAGGCTAGACCGGTGACTTCAGCCTTCGGCTGCGTAGCAGCAGGGGGAGCTGGTAGAGCACCAGGGCGCCCAGCACCAGGCCGGCGCCGGCCAGCTTGGCGGGGCCCAGCGGTTCGTCATAGAAGAGGGTGCTTAAGATCAGGGTCCAGACCGGTTCGAGCAGCATCAGCAGGGCGGCGTGGGCCGTGGTCATCCGGCTCAGGGCGTGGGTGAGCAGCCAGTAACGCAATGTGGTGGCGATCAGGACGCTGGCCGCAAACCAGCCCCAGATGCCCTGGCTGATGTCGGCGGGCCACTGCTCGGTCAACAGGGAGAGCAGGGTGCCGAGCAGTCCGGTCACCGCCAACTGGATGCAGGTGAGCCAGGTAGGAGGGATGGACTGGGCGAAGTGGCGGTGCACCGCGAGCTGGACCCCCAGAGTGGCGGCCGCCGCCAGAAACCAGAACAGGGAGAGCGACACGCCCCAGTGGGTGCTGCTGGAGAGCAGCAGCAGACCCGCGACGGCCACGGGCAGAGTCAGCCAGTAGTGGCGGCCGGGTCTGGCCTTGAAGGCGGCCCAGGCGGCGAGCGGCGCCATCAGGGTGGCCACGCTCATGATGAAGGCGCCGCTGCCGAGGGCATCGCTCTGGCTGATGGCGGTAACCCAGAACAGCAGGCTGGCCCCGAGCAAGGTGCCGCACCCGGCGGCACGCAGCAGTTGTGAGCCACTGGGGGGCGGCTCGCGCAACCAGGCGAGCGGCAAGAGCAGCAGGGCGGCCAGCAGGAAGCGGCTGCCGATAAAGGCGGCGGTGGGCAGTTCGCGAATCGCCTCTTTCGAGAAGAGCCAGCCAGCGGCGGCCAGCAAGGTGACCAGTATCATCAACAGCAGGGGAGCGCGGTTCATCGGGGCATCACAGGGTCAGGGGCAAAGGGCAGAGCATAAAGGAAAGAGGCGCGGATTGTCTCCCGGGGTTTGGCAGACATGCTGGCGAGGCGGCCACCACGCCGCCCCGCCTCAGTCGTCACTTTCCAGGCTGGCGAGGCAGTGGGAGAGGGTGCGCGCCAGCGCCCCCTGGTTGCGCAGCACCACGGCGCGGGCCTGCTCCCCCATCTCGCGGCGGGCAGGGGCATCGCCGAGCAGGGTGCTCACCCGGTGGCCGAGCGCCTCGGCGTCCGCCACCACGGCCGCGCCACCCTGGGCCACCAGCTGGCGGGTGATGTCGCTGAAGTTGAAATAGACGGGGCCGGTCAGGCAGGGTTTGCCCAGCGCCGCCGGTTCCAGCAGGTTGTGACCGCCCACGGGCACCAGGCTGCCACCGACAAAGGCGAGATCCGCCGCCGCCAGCATCAGCGGCAGCTCGCCCATGGTGTCACCCAGGTAGATCTTGTCCCTCTCGCCGACCGCACTGCCCGCGGTGCGCCGCACGCAACCGTAGGGAGCGCACAGCTCGGCCACCCGATCGAAACGCTCGGGATGGCGCGGCACCAGGATGAGCAGGGCGGAGGGATGTGCCCTGAGCACCCGATCGAAGGCGGCCAGCACCTGCTCGTCTTCCCCCTGGTGGGTACTGGCGGCGATCCAGACAGGTCGTGCCTCCCCCAGCTGCTGGCGCAGGGCGCGGCCCCTGGCCTGTACCTCGTCGCCAAACTGGATGTCGAACTTGATGGAGCCGGTCACCGCCAGCCGGTTGCGCGCTATGCCCAGCCGATGGAAGCGATCCGCATCGTCCTGATGCTGGCAGAGCAGGTGGGTCAGCGGGCGGCTCAGGGCATCGAAGGCCCCCTGGAAGCGACCATAGCGCTGACAGGATCGCTCCGAGAGGCGGGCATTGAGGATGGTCACTGGCAGGTGCCGTGCCTCGCAGGCCGCCAGCCAGTTCGGCCACAGTTCGGTCTCCATCACCCAGAGGGCGCGGGGCTTGACGGTGCTCAGAAACGCCGAGACGGCCCAGGGATAGTCGAGAGGCGCATAGCGGTGCACCACCAGATCCCCGAGCTTGGCCGCCTGTTCAGCGCCGGTGCGGGTGGTGGTGGTGAGCAGAATGGGCAAGGCGGGCTGCTCCGCCTTGAGGGCGCGGATGAAGGGGGTGATGGCCAGCGTCTCCCCCACGCTCACCGCATGGATCCAGAGGGGAGCCTCCTGTCCGGTCGGCGGCATTCGTCCCAGATGCTCGGCCCAGCGCGCCCCGAAGCCGGGCTTGCCTTTTTTGGGCTTGTAGAGCGCCAGCAGCGCCAGGGGCAACCCCAGGTGGATCAGCAGGTTGTAGAGCAACCGGTAGATCATGCTAGCTATTACCTGGTTCAGCAGCGGAGGATTCCACCGGCTGCCGCACTATGGTCAGATCTGCCGTTTCCCCACGCTCCAGCCGATTTCCCGCCTCGATGACCTGTTCCGGCATCAGCTCGTTCAGGCACTTGAGGTGGCCGAACTTGCAGGTGCGCTTGAAGCAGGGGCGGCACTCGATGTCGGTGTGGACGATCTCGACCCTGTCCGCCAGCGGTGGGGTATAGAGGGGCGAGGTGGAGCCGTAGACGCCGATCAGCGGTCGGTTGAGGGCGGCCGCCACGTGCATCAGGCCCGAGTCGTTGGCGATGACCCGACCGGCCAGCGCCATCAGATCGATCGCCTCGTGCAGGCTGGTCTTGCCCGCCAGCACGTGGCAGTTGGGGCGCGACAGGGGGTTGATCCGATCGCGGATGGTGTTGGCCACGTCCACGTCCTTGCCCGAACCGAAGATCCACACCTGCCATCCCTCGTCGAGGTGCTTTTGCGCCACCACGGCGTAGTGCCCCTCCGGCCAGCGTTTGGCCGGGCCGAACTCGGCCCCCGGACAGAGCACCAGCACAGGGCGGGCACGATTCAGGCCGAGCCGCTCCAGCGCCTTGCCCTGGTTGATGAGATCCACGTGCAGGGAGGGATGGGGAATAGCGGGAATGTCGTCCCGACTCTTCATCTGCCCCTTGGGGTAGGCCAGAGCCACATAGCCTTCCACCATCAGCGGGAAGGCCTGCTTGTTGCTGCGCATATCGTTGAGCAGACCGAAGCGGTGCTCCCCCTTCCAGCCTGTGCGCACCGGGATCCTGGCAAACCAGGGGATGAGGGCCGACTTCATGGAGTTGGGCTGGATGATGGCCTGATCGTACTGCTCCGTGGCCAACTGCTTGCCAAGGCGACGGCGTGCCCCCAGCTTGAAGTCACCGTGGCCAAGCGGCATGGGGATGGCCTTGTCCACCTCGGGCATCCGCTCCAGCAGCGCAACGCACCAGGTCGGCGCCATCACATGGAGCTCGCTGCCCGGGTGGTTGCTCTTGAGCGCCTTGTAGAGGCTCTGGGACATCACCATGTCGCCGACCCAGGAGGGGCCGATCACCAATATCTTCATCGCGCGTCTTCTCTCGGGACTGGCCCGGCTGTTGATCGTTACTGGGCGAGATTATGCCCCAAGAAAGGCCGAAGAAATAACAGAAGATACCCGTCTGCCCCCGCAAAACGCCTCCCTGGCAGGATCTGCTCCCCCGCGCATCCCTCCTGAGGCCCTCTTCCACCCGGACACGGCGTGCCCTGGGCCACAGACTGCCGGGTAGCAGAGATCCCCCTTCCCCCGCATTCAAAAGCGGGTCCACCGGGCCCTCGGGTCATGCCCCGCGCGGGGTTTTAGGCTAGAATGGGCGCCAATCCGAGCATGACCCGCCCGCCGGGCACCAACAAGAGTCCCTTGCCTGTGAAAAAACCGACCCTGGCGGCCGTCCTGATCGTCAAGAACGAAGCCGACAACCTCCGTGCCTGCCTCGCCTCCCTCGAAGGCCTGGCGGATGAAATCGTCATTCTCGACTCCGGCAGTCAGGATGACACCCCGGCCATCGCCGCCGAATTTGGCGCCCGCTTCTTCGTCAACACCACCTGGCCCGGTTTCGGCCGTCAGCGCCGCCTCGCCCAGTCCCATGTCCAGTCGGAGTGGGTGCTGTGGCTGGACGCGGACGAGCGGCTCACCCCGGAACTCAGGGAAGCCATCCAGGGGGTCATGGCCAACCCGGCCAGCGACACCATCTACTCCATCCCGCGCCTCTCCTGGGTGTTCGGCCGCTTCATCCGCCACAGCGGCTGGTACCCGGATCGGGTGCTGCGCCTCTACCCCAAGGCGCTGACCGGCTACAACGAGGCGCTGGTACACGAGAAGGTGGAGGTGCGCGCCAACATGAAGATCGTCAACCTGCAGGGCGACCTCCTCCACTACACCTACCGGGATCTGGAACACTACCTGGTCAAATCCGCCGGCTATGCCCGCGCATGGGCCGATCAGCGCACCGCCCGCGGCAAGAAGGGATCCCTCGGCCAGGGGCTGGTCCACGCCGTCGGCTGCTTCCTCAAGATGTACCTGCTCAAGGCCGGTTTCCTCGACGGCAAGCAGGGCCTGCTGCTGGCCATTCTCTCCGCCCACTCCACCTTCGTCAAATACGCCGATCTCTGGGTTCGCCAGCAGCTCCAGCAGCCGAAATAGGGCATCGCGCCTCAAACATCCCATTAATCACTCACCCCTTGTTCCAGCGGGACAAGGGGCAAACCCTATTGCCATGGAGCGGGCGCAGCCCTCGCGGGGCCGCTCACGGCGCAAACCCGGGCGCCACGGACGAAAACTGGCCGCTATAAGCCGAATGCATGGATATTGGCAACATGACCCGACTCCGGCTTATACCGACAGGTTTCCCCTGCCCGGGGCCCGGGCCGGCCCGTCAAGGGGGCTGTCGGGGACCACGTCCGGTAGGCTGGCCTGCCAGTAAGGCGCATCCCCATACAATACAGGGCCCTGCGGGGCCCTGTCTGTATGTTCTGTGTGCGCTCTCAGCGCTCGGCGCGCCAGAAGGGCTGCGCCCAGCGGGCGATCTCTGCCGCCATCGCCTTGGGATCGAGCTGGCTCATGTCCTCCGGGTGGTCGCTGTCTTCCGGCGGGCTGAAGGGCAGATGGCGCCCCTCGCCGTTGAGCGGCCGCCAGCGCAGCGGCGTTGCCGAACGGTGTGCCGGGAAGAAGCCGACGGTCGGCACGTCCATGGCCGCAGCGATGTGCAGGGGCCCCGTGCTGCCCGCCACGAACAGGGCGGCGTTGGCCATCACCTGGCAGAACTTCGGCAGCCCCTCGTCGGAGCGATAGATCCAGCCGTTGCCCCCATGGGCCAGCAGTTCGGCCGCCAACTGCTCCGCCTTCCCCTCCTCCCCCGGCCCTGCCGTCAACACGCACTGCAACTCGGGACAGGCCTGGTTGAGCTTGATGATGAGGCGCGAGTACTGCTCGATGGAGAGGTTGTTGGCCGAGCCGCCGCTGCCCGCATGCACCATCAGCCAGGGGCGGCTGGCGTCGAGCCTGAGACGGGCGGCGACCTGCTCGCGCACCTGCAGCAGGCTCTCGGGGTCGAAGCCGAGGTAGGGTCCTTGTGGCTCTACCACAGCCTGATGCTGATCGGCGAGGAAGCGGCGCACCAGATCCAGGTTGTATTCGTACTCCGGCTTCTGGGAGCGGGAGCGGCGCTGCACCAGGCGCTGGTTGTAGAGCACCTGGGCCAGCTTGGTGGCCGGGGCCAGCCGGTAGGGAATGTGCGCCTTCCACACCAGCTTGGCATTGCGGGTGTTGGAGAAGAGGCAGATGGAGGCATCGAAGGCGGCCGCCTTGATGCGCGCCAGCAGGGCGCGTTGCTGCTCCTTGTCGGCCCGGGCACCAGGATCCAGGATGATCTCGTCGATCCATGGGCAGAGGCGGGCCAGGGGCGCCGTGTAGGCGGGAACCAGGGCAGTCACATGACACTCCATGGAGCGCTTGAGCATGGCAAAGCTCGGCCACGCCAGCATGAAGTCACCAATCTTGTCATTGCGGACTACCAGAATACGTTTCATAAAAAATCCCTATGCTCCCTGTCACCAGCGAAGGAGGCTTGATGCGCGATGCGGGTATTCTTGCCTGATGCAGGGCGATTCTCAAGCGAAGACGCCACGGGGCTCCGATTTGTGCGACCCCGGCCGCCGATCAGCGCCAGAAATCCGCGCCATCCCGGTCGCGACAAACCGGCAACAGCCCCTATAATGCGACCAGTTTTCCGGTTTCAGGAATCAGCAGCATGACCAACAAGGTAATCTATCCCGGCACCTTCGACCCCATCACCAACGGCCATACCGATCTCATTGGCCGCGCCGCCAGACTGTTCGACGAGGTGGTGGTCGGGGTGGCCAACAGCCCGAGCAAACGGCCGCTGTTCGATCTCGAGGAGCGCGTTCAGCTGGCTCGGCAGGTGACGGCTCACCTGCCCAACGTCAAGGTGGTGGGCTTCTCAGGCCTGCTGGTGGATTTTGCCAGGGAGCAGCAGGCCAACGTGCTGATCCGCGGCCTGCGCGCCGTCTCCGACTTCGAATACGAGTTCCAGCTCGCCAACATGAACCGTCGCCTGATGCCCACCCTGGAGAGCGTCTTCCTCACCCCGGCGGAGGAGAACTCCTTCATCTCCTCCACCCTGGTGAAGGAGGTGGCGCTGCACGGAGGTGACATCCACCAGTTCGTCGACCCCCTGGTGGCTCAGGCCATCGCCGCCAGGCAGCAGCGCTAATCCCCTCCCCTGATGGGCAGAAACGAACAAGGGCTACCCGCGGGTAGCCCTTGTTGCATCAACGCACTGCACGCCTAGCTGCGGGCAAACTGCTGGCGGATCGCCAGCTCCAGCTGATCGAGCCACTCGTAACGGCGCCGGTACATGGCCCGCTTCTTGGAGGCGATCTCCTCCAGCGGCTTGCGCACCACGGGTTGCAGCCGCACGAAGTTGGCGTCCTGATCGAGGGCGCCAAACTCCTGCCACAGCTCGTCGTAGTCCGCCTGCAGGCAGGCTTTCTTCTTCTTGCTGTACCGTCTTGCCTGGAAGATGTGGGCCTTCATGCGCACCGCACAGACCCGGTGGGCCCCCATGGCCCCGGCCAGCGCCATCACCAGCATCACCACCAGCGACTTGGGCCTCAGACCCTGACCCGCCCGGGTCAATGCCCGCACCTGCTCCTGGGGCTGCTCGACACAGGGCTCTGGCCCCTGCACCGACCCGATCACCAGGGCCAGCTCCTGTTCGTTGCCCGCCAGGGAGAAGGCACAGCTGTAGAGTCGCTCCCCCCGCGCGTTGACGATGGAGAGCGCCAGCTCCGCCTCCCTGCGGAAGGTGCCGTCGTGACGCAGCACGATGCGCCAGCCGCCATCGGGATAATGGCCCAGCACTATCCCCTCCCCCAGATAGAGCGGGTCGATGAGCTCGGGGTACAGGCCCAGCAGCAGGCGGTAGTGATCCTCCACCATCTTGACCCGCTGGTTCACCGTCGAGCAGGCGAAGCGATAGGGGCGCATCGGCTTGTCGAGCAGCTCGGGGTGGCGGGCGGGAAGCGCCCGCAGGGGGGCGCTCTGGAACAGCTCGAATACCCGGTTCAACTGCGCACGGTAGAGCAGACTGCGCAGCAAAAACTTGCCGCGATTGAAGGTCTTGCGGGCGCTGTCTTCGGGATAGAGGAAGCAGGCCATATCGTGGGCACAATAGTGCCCCTGCCGGGATAAATGTTCCCAGTCTATTGATTTAGCTGTCATTTTATTACCTCGCAGCCTGAACTGGCGAGATAGTAGTCATGGGCTGACGCCGCTTCAACAGACCGGAAATACTCTCTTACAACTTGGCCGGTTCCGGCTCAAAAATCCCACTTTCAGCGTTGGCAGTGGGAGCAGAACACCGTGGTTCGCTGGCCCATCTTCACCTCGGTGAGCAGGGTGTGGCAGTGGAAACAGGGCTGGCCGCCACGGCCGTAAACCTGCAGCTGCTGGACGAAATAGCCCGGCTTGCCGTCGGCGCTGGTGAAATCCTTGAGGGTGGTGCCCCCCTGGCGAATGGCTTCGGCCAACACCCGCTTGATCTCGCTCACCAGGGTGCCCAGCCGCTCGGCGCTGATGTTGCCTGCCGCCCGCCTGGGATGAATGCCGGCGGCATAGAGCGCCTCGTTGGCGTAGATGTTGCCCACCCCGACCACCACGTGGTTGTCCATCAGGAACTGCTTGATGGCGGTGCTGCGCCCCTTCGCCCGCTCCCGCAGGTAATCGGCATGGAAGGCATCGGTGAGGGGTTCCGGCCCCAGCTTGGCGAGCAGGGCATGGGCCTCGGTCGGTTCGCGGGTCCACAGCAGGGCGCCAAAACGGCGCGGATCGTTGAGCCGCAGCAGCTTGCCGTTGGCCAGCTCGATATCCACATGATCGTGCTTCTCGGCCGGGGTGCCGATGTCCAGCACCCGCAGGCTGCCGGACATCCCGAGATGCAGGATGGCGGTGCCAAAGTCGGTCTCCAGCAACAGGTATTTGGCGCGGCGGCTGACGCGGTGGATGGTGAGATCCACCAGCTCCTGGATCTCGCCGGGCACGGGCCAGCGCAGGCGGCCGTCCCGCACCACCACGCGGGTCACCTTGATGCCGGTAAGCCAGGGGGAGATGCCCTGGCGGCTGACTTCGACTTCCGGTAATTCAGGCATGGGCGATCTCTCGTTCAGGGAATGGGACGCATCAGGTCACGGTATTGCGCCTGACTCAGGCTGAGCCAGGTCGAGGAGGGCAGCAGGGCGGCAAACTTGCCGTCGTCCTGATAGAGCCCGACTTCCACCGGATCGCTCTGTCCGGCGATCCAGATCTTGAGGGTCACCGGGGTGCCGCGCACGGGCTCGCCGGGGGGCAGCAGCCAGCCTTGCCACGCCTCGATGCGGGCCGCCAGCTGGGTGCTGCCAAGCCCCAGATCCGGCGCGCTGCGCCAGCCCTGGCCGATACGCTCTATCTGCCAGCTCGGTCCCTGCCAGGTCAGCACCACGGCACTCTCCGGCAACAGCGGACGCGCGCGTTTGGCACTGTTCTCCTGCTGGGCCTGCTCCAGCCGGTGCAACAGGGTAATGACGATCAACACGACCACGATGATCACGTTGTTCCAGCCTTTGCGGCTCAGTTTGAACATGGCTAGCCTCCCTTCGAATCGGCAGTGTACTGAATTCCAGCCATAAAAAAACCCGGCACGAGGCCGGGTTTTTGCAGCGAAACCAAGTAATTACTTGATTTTGCCTTCTTTGTAGATCACATGCTGACGAATCACGGGATCAAATTTCTTGATCTCCATTTTTTCGGGCATGGTGCGCTTGTTCTTGGTAGTGGTATAGAAGTGACCAGTACCGGCGCTGGAGTTCAGGCGAATCTTATCGCGAATACCTTTAGCCATGATCTAATTCCTTATACCTTAACGCCGCTGGCACGCAGTTCAGCCAGAACCACTTCAACGCCGCGCTTGTCGATGATACGCATGCCTTTTGCGGATACGCGCAGGCTCACGAAGCGTTTTTCACTCTCAACCCAGAAACGGTGAGTGTGCAGGTTCGGCAGGAAACGACGCTTGGTAGCGTTGTTAGCGTGCGAACGGTTGTTACCAACTGCCGGGCGCTTGCCGGTTACTTGGCATACTCTAGACATGTCAGTCTCTCCAAATCTTACTTCATTGCTCGAGCAAATATCTGCCCCGCTGGCCTTCGATTGCGGGGCAAACAGAAGGCGGCATTTTATACAGCATCCGTGATCAAAGATCAACTAATACAGTGCCAGAGCCCAGTCACAACCAACCACGCTCTGCGAAAGAAACCGTGATGCCATCACCGATCACCAGGTGATCAAGCACTCTGATATCGACCAGGGCCAGGGCGGCCAAGATCCGATCCGTGATCTGGCGGTCCGCCCGACTGGGCTCGGCCACGCCGGACGGGTGATTATGCGCCAGAATCACGGCGGCTGCATTATGTTTGAGCGCGATCTGCACGATTTCTCTGGGCCAGACGCTCGCCGAGTCGAGGGTGCCGTAAAAAAGTTCGACAAACCGGATGACCCTGTGCTGGTTGTCGAGCAGCAGCAGGGCGAACACCTCCCGCCCCCGATCCCGCAACTGGGCTTGCAGAAAGTCACGGGTGAGCCCTGGCGAGGTGAGCGCCTCTCCCCGTTGCAACTGTTCGGCCAGATGGCGCCGCCCCATCTCCAGCACCGCCTGCAACTGGGCATACTTGGCAGGTCCCAGCCCGTGAGCGCCACAAAAATCCTGCTGCTCGGCTCCCAGCAGTGCCCGCAGGGAACCAAACTGCTGCAACAACTGGCGGGAGAGGTCCACCGCACTCAACCCGCTGACCCCGGTGCGCAGGAAGATGGCCAGCAGTTCGGCATCGGAGAGCGTCGCCGCTCCTCGGCGCAGCAGCTTTTCCCTCGGGCGCTCCTCTTCCGGCCACTCCTTGATGCTCATTTGTCTCTCCCTACATGGCTATTGAGAGAAAACATAGCAAAGAATCCCGCGAGCCCGACCACAACTCCCCCATGTCAGCCTCTGTCGCCACCCATTGCCTGTGCTATCTTAGCCGACCAGTCAGAGTGAGCCGGAAGAGAAGCAGCAGATGAGATTGGCCGATAAACGCATCCTGTTGGGTGTCAGTGGCGGGATCGCCGCCTACAAGAGTGCCGAACTGGTACGTCGCCTGAAAGATCAGGGGGCCGAGGTGCGAGTGGTGATGACCCGCTCCGCCAAGGAGTTCATCACCCCGCTGACCCTGCAAGCCGTCTCAGGCCACCCGGTGGCCGACAGTCTGCTGGACCCGGCTGCCGAGGCGGGCATGGGCCACATCGAGCTGGCCAAGTGGGCCGATCTGGTGCTGATCGCCCCCGCCAGCGCCAATCTGATGGCCCGCATGGCCGCCGGCATGGCGGACGAGCTGCTCACCACCCTCTGCCTGGCCACCCCGGCGACTGTCGCCCTGGCGCCAGCCATGAACCAGCAGATGTACCGCAACGCCGCCACCCAGGCCAACCTCCAGACCCTCGCCGAACGCGGCATTCAGCTGTGGGGGCCGGATTCCGGCAGCCAGGCCTGCGGCGATGTGGGCCCGGGCCGGATGCTGGATCCCCTGGAACTGGTGGAACGCTGCTGCCAGCAGCTCGCCGCCGAGCCACTCCTGGCAGGCGTCAGGCTGCTGCTCACAGCCGGGCCGACCCGCGAGGCGCTGGATCCGGTGCGCTATATCAGCAACCACAGCTCCGGCAAGATGGGCTACGCCATCGCCCGCGCCGCGCGCGAAGCGGGCGCGGAGGTGACCCTGGTGAGCGGCCCGGTGGCACTGGCCACCCCGGCCGGCGTTACCCGCATCGATGTGGAGAGTGCCCTGCAGATGCACGAAGCGGTGATGAGCCGGGTCGGTGAGTGCGACCTCTTTATCGGCTGCGCTGCCGTCGCCGACTACCGTCCCGCCCAGGTGGCCGAGCAAAAGATCAAGAAGACCGGCGACAACGACCAAATGCAGCTGACCCTGGTCAAAAACCCCGACATCATCGCCGATGTGGGGGCGTTGTCAGACAAACCCTTCACCGTCGGATTTGCCGCCGAAACCGTGGATGTGGAACAATACGCCCTCGACAAACTTCGACGTAAGCGGCTGGACATGATCGCAGCCAACGATGTGTCCCGTGCAGGCCAGGGTTTCAATGCCGATGACAACGCCCTGACCGTCTTCTGGCAAGGGGGTCAAGCCGCCCTGCCCCTGGCCGATAAGCTGACGCTCGCCCGTCATCTTGTCGCCCTGATTGCACGCCATTATCGACCCTGAGCCCATTGAACATGCCGGGAGCCCCAGGCTCCTGCAGTACCACCCGATCGCCAGGCGATCCAATTGAAAAAGATTCATGACGACACAAATTGAACTGAAAATCCTGGATGCCCGCATCGGCACCGACTTCCCGCTGCCCGCTTACGCCACACCGGGCTCCGCTGGCATGGACTTGCGCGCCCTGCTGGATGCCCCGCTGACCCTGGCCCCGGGCGACACCACTCTGGTGCCGACCGGGCTGGCCATTCACATCCAGGATCCGGGTCTGTGCGCCACCATCCTGCCCCGCTCCGGCCTCGGCCATAAGCACGGCATCGTGCTGGGCAACCTGGTCGGCCTCATCGACTCCGACTACCAGGGTCAGTTGATGGTCTCGGTCTGGAACCGTGGCAACGACAGCTTCACCATGCAGCCTGGCGAGCGCATCGCCCAGCTGGTGATCCTGCCGGTGGTACAGGCCAGCTTCCAGTTGGTCGACGAATTCAATCAGAGTGAACGGGGTGAAGGCGGGTTTGGTTCTTCTGGTCGCCAATAACAAGACCACACGGCCCCCTGGGGCACGTGCCAAATAATAGAATCAAGCCATTGTTTTTTTAGGGGAATCCATGGCAAGCAGTAACCAGAAACAGAGTCGGCGCGATCAGATCCTGCAGGCACTCGCCCACATGCTGGAAACCAGCCCGGGCCAGCGCATCACCACGGCACGCCTCGCGGCCGAGGTGGGCGTGTCCGAGGCGGCCCTCTACCGGCATTTTCCCAGCAAGGCGAGGATGTTCGAGGGGCTGATCGACTTTATCGAGGATTCCCTGCTGTCACGGGTCAACCTGATCATGGCCGAAGAGAAGGACACCATGGCCCGCTGCCATCACATACTGCAGCTGCTGCTGGTGTTTGCCGAGCGCAACCCCGGCATCACCCGCATTCTCAATGGCGATGCCCTGCTGGGCGAACACGATCGGCTGCGGGATCGCATCAGCATTCTGTTCGACAAGCTGGAGACCCAGATCAAGCAGGTACTGCGCGAGAAACGGCTGCGGGAAGGCCAGGGCTTCCAGCTCGACGAGACCATGCTGGCCAACCTGCTGCTGGCCTATACCGAGGGCCGCATCAGCCAGTTCGTCCGCTCGGAGTTCAAAATCAAGCCCACCGCCGGGTTTGAAGATCAGTGGCAGTTTATCCGCAGCCAGCTGCTGCAAAGCTGAGCCAGCAGACCGCATCAACCAATGCACGTCTCTCCNNNNTTTGAAGATCAGTGGCAGTTTATCCGCAGCCAGCTGCTGCAAAGCTGAGCCAGCAGACCGCATCAACCAATGCACGTCCGCTCCGAGTTCACAATCAAGCCCACTGCCGGCTTTGAGGATCAGTGGCAGTTCATCCGCAGCCAGCTGCTGCAAAGCTGAGTGCGTACATTCGATGCGCTCCTGCGCCAGCAGGGTTGTGACAAAACGGGAGGCCTTGGCCTCCCTTGCTTTTTGTGGCACAAAAGAAAAGACAAGCACCAGATGCGACCCAGCTTGTCGCGCTCAAGTGTTAGATTCATCTGCCATAAATCTTCACACCAACAGGACATCCTATGGAACCCGAGATCATTACCGAAGCACAGACCTGGCTGACCAACAACCAGGGGCTGATCATCGAGTATGCGGTCAACATCGCCGCCGCCCTGATCACCCTGCTGGTCGGTTACATTGCAGCCAACCTTCTCAGCGGTGGCGTGGTCAAGGTGATGCAGACCCGCAAGCTGGACACCACCGTCACCCACTTCGTCGGCAGCATCCTCAAATACACCATCCTGGTGTTCGTGGTGATCGCCGCCCTGGGCCGGGTCGGGGTGCAGACCGCCTCCTTCGTCGCCATTATCGGTGCCGCCGGTCTGGCCATCGGTCTGGCGCTGCAGGGCTCTCTCTCCAACTTTGCCGCCGGTTTCCTGCTCATCATCTTCCGCCCCATCAAGGCAGGGGAATTTATCGAGGTGGCAGGCACCAATGGCGTTGTGCAATCGGTCCAGCTCTTCACCACCACCCTCACCTCCGGTGACAACAAGATGGTGGTAGTGCCGAACTCCGCCATCCTCAACGGCACCATCGTCAACTACTCGCGCATGGATACCCGCCGCGTCGACATGACCTTCGGCATCGGCTACGGCTCGGATCTCCGCAAGGCCAAACAGATCCTGGAGCGGCTGGTGAGCGAAGAGCCCCGCATCCTGAAGGAGCCGGCAGCCACCATTGCCGTTGCCGCGCTGGCCGACTCCTCAGTCAACATCGTGGTGCGTCCCTGGGTCAAGACCGGTGATTACTGGGGTGTCTGGTTCGACTTCCACGAGAAGGTGAAGCTCACCTTCGACGCCGAGGGCATCGAGATCCCCTTCCCCCAGCGTGTGGTCCACATGCAGAAGACGGCGGATTGATCCTCGGTGTGCGTTCTCCAGTGCCAGCCTTCGGGCTGGCACTGTCGTTTCTGCCTTGCTGTGACATGAAAAAAACCGGCCACAGGCCGGTCTTGCGCACCAGATAGCACTGCGTTCTCACCCCAGCCGACGTGCGACCCGGTTGAGCAGGGGCTGCATCAGCACATAGCCCCCCAGCACGGCTCCGATCACCGCCAACACGCGGATCTCCAGCGTCGGCGCCGCATTGGCCAGCGTCAGGGTCAGCAAACCGATGAGGCCGGTGGCGATCAGGCTCAGGGCAAACAGGGATAACAGGGCTTTCATCTCGATCTCCTCATTCCACACCATTGATTCCATACCTTGGCCATCCCTGGGAGATCTCGTCCATTCGGCTCATATGGTAGCCAGCGTCTGTTGTCCACCATTTGCGCCTGCTCAAAAAACCGTCCGATGAGCGTCTGTTGAATACCCTTTGATCTGTCACGCCAGCTTTCCAGAGCCACGGCCGCGCTCCCCTTGAAATGAAAGCCTTTTCAACCCGAACAAGCATGCGCAAACGCAAGATCCCGGGGTACTGGGTGACTCATAATCGCACTGTTTTGGTTGTACACTCCCTCGTTGCAGACAATTGGTAATGCTCTGTTACACGGGGCGCACGGAGTGCCCGGTATAATGCTCGCATAATAAGGTTTGGCGGGAGCCTTGCCTGCAAGGTTCAAACACAACTTGGAAGACTGATAATCCTATGAAAAATATCAATCCAACCCGGACCCAGGCCTGGCAGGCACTGGAAGCCCATTTTGCAGCCAACAAGGAGATGCGTCTCAAGGATCTGTTCGCACAGGATCCCAAGCGTTTTGACAAGTTCTCCCTCACCTTCGGTGGCGACATCCTGGTCGACTACTCCAAGAATCTGATCACCGAAGAGACCCTCAAGCTGCTGGTGAACCTGGCTGGCGAGACCGATCTGCGCAGCGCCATCGACGCCATGTTCAACGGCGACAAGATCAACATGACCGAAGGACGCGCCGTACTGCACACCGCCCTGCGCAACCGCTCCGACCGTCCCATCGAGGTTGACGGCAAGGACGTGATGCCGGAAGTGAACGCCGTACTGGCCAAGATGAAGGGCTTCTGCGAGAAGGTCATCAGTGGCGAGTGGAAGGGCTATACCGGCAAGGCCATCCAGCACGTGGTCAACATCGGCATTGGTGGCTCCGATCTGGGCCCCGTCATGATCACCGAGGCCCTGCGCCCCTACAAGAATCACCTGGAGATGCACTTCGTCTCCAACGTCGACGGCACCCACATCGCCGAGACGCTCAAGAAGATCGATCCGGAAACCACCCTGTTCCTGGTGGCCTCAAAGACCTTCACCACCCAGGAGACCATGACCAACGCCCTGACCGCCCGCGACTGGTTCCTCGGTCACGCCGGCGACAAGGCTCACGTGGCCAAGCACTTCGCCGCCCTGTCTACCAACGGCAAGGCCGTGGCCGAGTTCGGCATCGACACCGACAACATGTTCGAGTTCTGGGACTGGGTCGGCGGCCGTTACTCCTCCTGGTCCGCCATCGGCATGCCCATCGCCCTCTCCCTCGGCTTCGAGCACTTCGAGGCCCTGCTGCAAGGCGCCTTCGAGATGGACATGCACTTCGCCACTGCCGCCTATGAACAGAACGTGCCCGTACTGCTGGCCCTGATCGGCCTGTGGTACAACAACTTCCATGGTGCCGAGTCCGAAGCCATCCTGCCGTACGATCAGTACATGCATCGCTTCCCTGCCTACTTCCAGCAAGGCAACATGGAGTCCAACGGCAAGTACGTGGATCGCGACGGCCATCCGGTGGACTACCAGACCGGTCCCATCATCTGGGGTGAGCCGGGTACCAACGGCCAGCACGCCTTCTACCAGCTGATCCATCAGGGCACCAAGCTGATCCCCTGCGACTTCCTGGCGCCGGCCATCAGCCATAACCCCATCGGTGACCACCATCCGAAGCTCCTGGCCAACTTCTTCGCCCAGACCGAAGCCCTGGCCTTCGGCAAGAGCAAGGAAGCGGTGGAGGCCGAGTTCCTGGCCGCCGGCAAGACGCTGGAGCAAGTCAAGGATCTGGTGCCGTTCAAGGTGTTCGAAGGCAACCGCCCGACCAACTCCATCCTGTTCAAGCAGCTGACCCCGAAAACCCTCGGCTCCCTGATCGCCATGTACGAGCACAAGATCTTCGTACAGGGCGCAATCTGGAACATCTTCTCCTTCGACCAGTGGGGTGTGGAGCTGGGCAAACAGCTGGCCAACAAGATCCTGCCGGAGCTGGGCACCGATGAGGCCGTCACCAGCCACGACGGCTCCACCAACGGCCTGATCAACACCTGGAAAGCCTGGAAGGCCTGATTGCTCCCGCCCTCCAGAATGCAAAAGCCCCGCTCGATGAGCGGGGCTTTTTTATAGGCTTCAATTTGTCTGTTTGCATCATCCGGACGACAGGCCAGGTGTCTAAGCCAGCCAGTAACGGGGATCGTCATCCCCGCCCCTTCCGATGCCGCTCAGCGAAGGCTTAACCGCCGACGGCAATACGCTTCATGTCCTTCATGTAACCACGCAGGGTCTGGCCGATCTTCTCGATCGGGTGGTTGCGGGTCGCTTCGTTGGCAGCCAGCAAGGCCAGGTTGTCCACCGCCTTGCTCTCGGCACGGGCACTGCCCAGGTCCCCTGCTTGCAGAGTCGGCATGAAGTGCTCGCGCAGCAGCGGCACGGCGGCGTTGGCGAACAGGTAGTTGCCGTACTCCGCGGTATCGGAGATGACCACGTTCATTTCGTACAGACGCTTGCGGGCGACGGTGTTGGCGATCAGCGGCAGCTCGTGCAGAGACTCGTAGTAGGCGGACTCTTCATAGATGCCGGAGGCCACCATGGTTTCGAACGCCAGCTCGACACCCGCCTTGACCATGGCCACCATGACCACGCCATTGTCGAAGTACTCCTGCTCGGCGATCTTGCCGGCATAGGCAGGGGCATTCTCGAAGGCGGACTTGCCGGTCTCTTCGCGCCAGCCGAACAGCTTGGCATCGTCTTCGGCCCAGTCAGCCATCATGCCGCGGGAGAACTCGCCGGCGATGATGTCATCCATGTGCTTCTCGAACAGCGGACGCATCAGGGTGCGCAGTTGCTCGGAGAGCTCGAAGGCACGCAGCTTGGCCGGGTTGGAGAGACGGTCCATCATCAGGCTGATGCCGCCCTGCTTCAGGGCCTCGGTGATGGTCTCCCAGCCGAACTGGATCAGCTTGCCGGCATAGGCCGGGTCGGTGCCCTCGGCAACCAGCTTGTCGTAGCAGAGCAGGGAACCGGCCTGCAGCATGCCGCACAGAATGGTCTGCTCGCCCATCAGGTCGGATTTCACTTCCGCGACGAAGGAAGATTCCAGCACGCCGGCACGGTCGCCACCGGTAGCAGAGGCCCACGCCTTGGCGATGGCCATGCCCTCACCCTGGGGATCGTTCTCCGGGTGCACGGCGATCAGGGTCGGTACGCCGAAGCCGCGCTTGTACTCTTCACGCACTTCGGTACCCGGGCACTTGGGCGCCACCATCACGACGGTGATGTCGGAACGGATCTGCTGACCCTCTTCCACCACGTTGAAACCGTGGGAGTAGCCCAGAGCGGCGCCCTGCTTCATCAGCGGCATCACGGTTTTGACGACGTCGGAGTGCTGCTTGTCCGGAGTCAGGTTCAGCACCAGATCGGCGGTCGGGATCAGCTCTTCATAGGTGCCGACCACGAAGCCGTTGTCGGTGGCCTTCTGCCAGGAGGCGCGCTTCTCGGTGATAGCGGCCTTGCGCAGGGCGTAGGAGATGTCCAGCCCGGAGTCGCGCATGTTCAGACCCTGGTTCAAGCCCTGGGCGCCACAGCCCACAATCACCACCTTCTTGCCCTTCAGCACGTTGCAGCCGTCCGCGAACTCTTCGCGCTGCATGAAACGACACTTGCCCAGTTGGGCCAACTGCTGACGCAGGTTCAAGGTGTTGAAATAGTTAGCCATGGTGATTGCTCCGTTCGATTGATTCCATGCCGGATAGCGGCGTTGTCGAAACCACTATAGCGCGGGACACTTATTGCCTGAACTGATATATTCGAAATAGTACGTTGCAGGAATTGAAATATGATTTCCCGCAATCTCCCACCGCCGAGCCATCGTGCTACAGGGAGCCTGACAACGCCGCAGGAATAAAAAGATGGACCTTCGCAATCTCGAACTGTTTCTCCACCTCGCCGACTCCCTCCACTTCGGCAAAAGCGCCGATGCCATGGCGGTCAGCCCCTCCACCCTGAGCCGCGCCATCCAGCGACTGGAACAGGAGACCGGCTGCGTGCTGTTCGAGCGGGACAACCGCTCGGTGCGGCTCACCCCTGCTGGTGACAAGCTGCGGGAGTTTGGCGGTGCCTTGCTGCAGGAGTGGCGCCAACTCAAACAGGAGCTCAAGCGCAGCGACGAGCCGCTGCAAGGGCGGCTGCGGGTGTTCTGTTCGGTTACCGCCAGCTACTTTCTGCTGCCCGAGGTACTGGAACGCTTTCGTCGCCGTTATCCCCAGCTGGAGATCAAGCTGGAGACCGGCGACCCGGCACTGGCAGTGGACAAGATCCTGGCCGACGAAGCCGATCTCGCCATCGCAGCGAGGCCGGATGCGCTCTCGTCCAAGCTGGAATTCGCCAGCCTGCAACAAGTCCCTCTGGTGTTCATCGCCCCCCGCAATGCCCCCCAGCAGGGTCAGTGGTTCCCCCAGGGCGAACCTGACTGGGAGCGCCTGCCGCTGATCCTCTCCGAACAGGGGCTGGCCCGAAAGCGCTGTGATCAATGGTTTCGCAACAAGGGGATAGCTCCCAACATCTATGCAGAAGTGGCGGGCAACGAGGGCATCGTCGCCATGGTGGCCCTCGGCTTCGGTGTGGGTGTCGTGCCTGCCGCCGTCATCGATCACAGCCCCATGGGGGAGAAGGTGCGTGTGGTCGAGCCCAAACCGGCGCTCAAGGCGTTCGACGTCGGCATCGCCGTGCTCAAGAAGCGGCTGGAAGAGCCGCTGATCCGCGCCTTCTGGGACACCGCACGCGGCCAGGGAGGCCTTCGCTGATCCGGCAGGCGTCGGAGCCACAGTGAGTGTCAAATGTATCAGTATGAAAGTGGGGGAGAAGAGGGGACACTGGCCGGCACCATCCAGCCACCATCAAGGAATAGAGCGTGAGCCAGCATCTTGTCGAAATCCGCAGTGCCATCCTGTTCGCAGAATATCTGCAAAGCTTGGGGGTCCAGCGCCATGAACTCGATCGGGAGCAGGAGATCTATCTCCAGGACAGGCACCTCGCCACGGTCCAATGCATTCAGGGAGAGCTGCGCTTTTATCTGCGCGCCAGCGCACTGGCCAGATCGTGATCCGCAATCGGTCACAGAACCCGCACGCAAAGCGTATTAGACTGGCACCATCCGCCCCCCTCGCCCCGGGGGCCACCACGAGGAGTGCCCATGAAACAAAGCGGTCTGGATCGGCTCTTCAAACCTCACTCGATCGCCGTCATCGGCGCCTCCAGTGATCCGCAGAAAGCAGGCCATGTGGTCATCCGGCACCTGCTGGCGGGTCAGTTCCAGGGCCCTATACTACCCGTAGCCCCCCGCAGCCAGGCCATCGCTGGCGTGCTCGCCTATCCGGACATAGAGAGCCTTCCCCTCTCCCCCGATCTCGCCATCGTCTGCACCCGACGCGAACGGGTACTGCCGCTCATCGAGGAGCTCGGCAAGAAAGGAACCGGAGCCGCCATCATACTGGCCGCCCAGTTCTCCACTGACGAGCGCCTGCGGCTCAAGCATCTGTGCCAGCAATACGGCATCCGGCTGCTCGGCCCCAACAGCATGGGCATGCTGCTCCCCGGGCAGGGTATCAACGCCAGCTTTTCCCCCATTGCAGCGACTCCGGGACAGGTGGCGTTTCTCTCCCAGTCGGCAGCGGTCAGCACCACCATCCTGGATTGGGCCAAGCAGCGCGAAATCGGCTTCTCGGCCTTCATCTCCCTGGGCGATCATTGCGACATCGACTTTGGCCAACTGCTGGATCAGCTCTCCCGGGACGGGACGACCCGCGCCATCCTGATCTACATGGACAAGCTGCACGATGCCAGGCACTTTCTCTCCGCCGCCCGTGCCGCCTCGCGCAACAAACCCATCCTGATCCTCAAGAGCGGTCGGCACGACCCGGCCAACGGTCTCGACAATGTCTATGATGCCGCCATCCGCCGGGCTGGCATGCTGCGCGTCCGGGATACCCACGAACTGTTTGCTACTGTCGAGACCCTGAGCCACTCCCTGACCCTCAAGGGGGAGCGGCTCGCCATCCTCTCCAACGGGCGCGGCCTCGCCAACATGGCCGCAGACGTACTGCTGTCTCGGGGAGGCAAGCTGGCGATGCCACCCCTCGACATCGGCAGCGATGCAGATATCGAGGCCTACAAGAGTACACTCGAGACGCTGCTCCAAGGGGACAGTGCCGATGCCATCCTGCTGATCCATGCACCGTCCCTCACCGCCCGAGGTGTCACCCTCGCCAGCAGCCTGATCGACTTCATCAAGCAGCATCCCAGGGCCAGACGATTCAACATCCTGACCAACTGGGCAGGCGAATACTCCGCCCAGGAGGGGAGACGCCTGTTCAACGAGGCGGGCATCCCGACCTATCGCACCCCGGAAAGCGCCGTCACGGCCTTCATGCACATGGTGGAATATCGCCGCAACCAGAAGCAGTTGATGGAAACACCAGCCTCCCTGCAGGGCGACAGGCTCGATGTCGAGCGCTGCCAGCAGCTCCTTGGGCAAGCGCTGGACCGTCAACAGCGGGTACTGGATACCCACCTGGCCCACCCCATCTTGCAGGCAGCCGGGCTATCCACCCTCGCGACCTGGATCGTTTCCGATGCCATCGAGGCCGCACTGACTGCAGAACAGATCGGCTACCCCGTAGCGGTGAAGCTGCGATCTCCCGACATCACCCACAAATCCGATGTACACGGTGTCATGCTGAACCTGCGCACCTCGGCGGAAGTCGCCCAGGCGGCGGATGCCATTCTGGACAGGGTACGTCAGCACGATCCTGGCGCCCGCATAGAAGGGCTTCTGGTACAACGCATGGCACGCCGCAGTGGGGGTCTGGAGCTGCGGATCCGCTTGCAACAGGATCCGGTCTTCGGCCCCGTCATCCTGCTCGGGGAATCCGGTGCCGAGCCCCGCGAGATGGTCGCGGCACTCCCTCCCCTCAACCAGGCACTGGCTCGCTACCAGATCATTGGTGCCCTCAAGGATGGCAAGATCCGCGAGCAGGCCAGTCCGGTACGGCTCGATATCGACGCCCTCGGCCAGGTGCTGTGCCAGCTCTCCGAGCTGCTGCTGGCCTTCCCCGAGATACAAGAACTGGATCTGCACCCGCTGCAGGCCTGTGGCGAAGAGATGGTGATCCTGGATGCCCGGCTCGTCTTGGCAGAGCGAGGACAACAAGTGCTGCCACTGGCCATTCGCCCCTATCCCACCGAGCTGGAAGAGGGTGCCTGGCTGAAAGATCAGAGTCATGTGCTGCTGCGCCCCATCCGCCCCGAAGACGAGCCGGCCCACAAGCAGTTCGTGCGGCAGGTGTCTGATGAAGACAGGTACAAACGCTTTTTCGCCGACGTGGGGGAGCTGGGACATGAGGAGCTGGCCCGCATGACCCAGATCGATTATGACCGGGAAATGGCCTTCGTCGCCGTGGGTCAGGACGGCCCTTTCAGCCAGCAGATCCTGGGAGTGGTGCGAGCCATTGCCAGCCCGGATCAATCGGATGCGGAGTTTGCCATCCTGGTCCGCTCGGACTTGAAAGGGCTCGGACTCGGCAAGTTGATGATGGAAAAGATCGTGCGCTATGCCAGAGAGCGTGGCATAGGCCAGCTCTCTGGCATGACCATGCCCAGCAATCGCGGCATGATCAATCTGGCCAAACGGCTCGGTTTCAAGATCGATATTCAGCTGGAAGATGGGATAGTCAACATGGAGCTGCCCTGCGCTGATCAGGTTGTATAACGATACAATCGTGGTGGTAAATCAACCAGATATGGATGGATAACGTGAATTTCAGGCAATAAAAAACCCCGCTCGAGTGAGCGGGGTTTCTTGTATTGGGTGCCTGGCAGTGTCCTACTCTCGCATGG